>CBFDBV010000383.1:0-4820 GCA_965603135.1 uncultured bacterium | reverse complement strand
CAGGTAGTCCGCCTGTGCCCGGATGCTTCGCTCCAGCTCCTCGGCGTTGACGGTCGCGCACCCCACCCGCTGCACCACCAGCCCGCCCGCGAGATTGCCCAGCGCCGCCGCCTCCAGCATTGACGCCCCCGCAAGTGTGGCCGCCACCATCACACTGAGCACGGTGTCCCCTGCGCCGGTGACATCCACCACCTCGGTCGGCCCCCCCGGCAGATCGTGCGTCGAGCCATCGGCCTCGATCAGAAGCAGCCCCCGCGCGTCGCGAGTGATCGCCAGCGCCTCAAGGCTCATCCGCTCGCACAGCCGCCGGCCCACAACCTCGAGCGAGCCACTAGCCGCCGTACGCCCTTCGTTGCTTCCAGTCTCCAGCCTCGAGCCTCCAGCCTCCGCCGTACGTGCTTCACTCTCGTTGGGGGTCAGCAGTGTGATACCATGGTAGAGAGGGAAGTTCGCCGGCTTCGCGTCGGCGAAGATGGGCTTGTCGGCGGCCCCGGGCGCCTCGATTACATGCCGCACGAGCCCCGCGGGCGTGACGCCCTTGGCATAGTCCGAGAAGACCACCCCATCGGCGGATCCTATCGGCTCAACACAGCGGGCGTCCATCTCCTGTGCCACGCCGTCGGGCAGGCCCGGCTCTCCCTCGTGGTCGAGCCGCAGCATCTGCTGGCCCCGGGCCATCACCCTGGTCTTGACGATGGTGCTCACGTCGCGGTCGGCAATCAGCCCATCCGTCGCCGCGCCCAGCAGCTCCAGCCGCCCACGTAGCGTCTCCCCGAAGTCATCCTTCCCGACCACGCCCACCGTCATCGGCTCCACGCCCAGCGCGCAGAGGTTGCGCACCACGTTCCCCGCGCCGCCGGGCTGGGACTCCTCGCGCTCGATGCGCACCACAGGCACCGGCGCTTCGGGCGAGATGCGCTCGGCCTCCCCCCACAGGTATCGGTCGAGCATGTAGTCGCCAACCACGAGCACGCGACTGCCCGCCAGCCTGCCGACGACCTCGAGAAGTCGCTCCTTCATAGTCAGCCCTCAGACGGGGCGCTAGGAGATCGCCCCTCTCCTTCTGGTTGTGCCGACCGCCGATTGCCTGTCGTACGATTGCCTATTGCCCGTTCCCCGGCGTTCTTGAGAACTCCGGCTCGATGCTGCGGAGGTCAAGCTGCCGCAGGGCTTTCTGGAGGGCAGCGGCAACCTCGGCGCGCTGTCGCTCGACAATCGCCGGGTCTTCGGTGTACTCCTTCCAGTCGGTGGTGATCTCCGGGAACTTCAGCGTCAACCGGGCTGCGGCCGCAGCCCCGCCCTCGCCCTGCGCCTGAAGCCTATCCGCGGCGGCCTTGAGCATCGCCAGCATGTCGTAGTCCTCGATGCCATCGCGATTGATCTCCAGGCGGACGCAGTCCACCGGGCCCGCCTCGCCCGGGTACAGCAGCGAGCCATCGCCGTTGCCGCCCGGGTAGGTCATCGGGTTATCCCAGGGGCTCTCCTTCCAGTAGGTCACCGCCCAGTACAGGAAGCCGGTGATCTCCTTGTCGAACATCTGCCAGAACAGGATGCGGTGGTCGGTACCGGGGTAGTCAATGGCCCACATATTCAGGTACGGACGCCCGGCCGATATGCACACGTAGCACCAGATCTCGTCTCCCCCCTCGCGTCGCGTGTCCAGGTATATCGGCTCGAAGCAGTCGCTGTGCGGCACGTGGATGTCCACGAACCCGGCCAGCGCGGCGTACTTGGGGTTGCCCGGCTCGACGGGCCGGCTCGCCCCGTAGCCGTAGGTGAGCAGCGTCTTCAGGCGCGGGGACACCTCGTGCACCAGCCCGAAGGCCTGCTTGATGGCGTCGAAGGCCTTCTCGCCCGGCTCATCAATGGTGTAGATGTACCCCAGGTCGGCCCAGCCCTTCGCTACCAGGTGCTCCTGGGTCTGCCGCAGCAGCTCGCTGCTGATGGCGATCTGCTTTTTCTGCTCCTCCGTGGGCTCCTCGCCCCAGCCCTCCACCTTGCCCCAGCCCCGCGGCAGCCGGCACCAGTTGATGTTGAAGCCGTTCAGCCCTCTCTCGATAAGGTAGCTCATCTCCTCGTCGAACTCCGTCCAGTCCATCGTCACCCCGCCATCCTCGTCAATCTGGACCTGGGGCGAGATGATGTGACAATCGCTGCACCGGTGGCGCAGCATATCCTCCCGGTAGGCACGCAGCAACTGCTCAGCGGTGTACCGGCCCCTCTCCAGGCCCGGGTTCGGCAGGAGATTCTCATCGGCGGGCGCATCGGCCCGAGCCAGCCGGACATCGTCGAACCAGACGGTGCCGACCTGCTGGGCTCTCAGATAGAGCCGCGACCGCTGCGTGTCGCCGCTGTTGAGGGTCTTCACCGCCTCGCGCCACTCTCCATTGGTCGGCGGCAGGTGCGCGCCGCCGAGCTTGGGCATCCACCAGGCGGCGTGGGGGTCCTCCCCCGGCGCGGTGCGATACCAGATGCTGAAGACGTACTCGGCCTCGGGGGCAAGCTGGAGCACCTCGGTGTAGTAGCAGAACCGTGGGCTTTCATGGGTGCCCTTCTCGATACGCGTGATCTGCAGCCGCACCGAGTTCTCTCCTGCGTGCTTGACCTCTTCGTCGAAGGCGACGGCGTAGTCCATATCGCCGAAGTAGTTGGGCCGTCCCTCCATATCCGCGCCGACCCAGGCCCCGGCCGTCCATTGCGGCGGTCTGCCCTCACCCGGCGTCACGTCGGGGTAGTACTTGGAGATATTCAGCCCGATGCCGTACGAGGTGCGCAGGAAGCTGGTGCGGGGCAGCGCGAAGTCCCAGACCGTGGCCACCACGGGGCACTCGCGCCGCGGCGCGTCTTGCGGCTCGACTGAGAGCGTCCCGCGGTAGACTCCAGCCGGCTGGTCGGCTGGCGCGTGGACGGTCACCCAGACCGACCGCACCTCCGCCCTTGGCACATCAAAGGGCGCGTTCTCAAGCAGCGGATCGGGCACTCTCCCCGGGCCCAGCGTCGCGTTTCGGGTGGACTTCTCCACCTCGACGTAGCCCACGCGGTTGATGACGATCTGATCGGGGCCGATTGAGGCTCCTCCGGGGCCGGTTAGCGCGGTGACCGCGACCTTCACCTCCTTGAGACCTCTGCCGACGGGGACGATCACCGCCTGCGCCGCCTCGTACTCATTGCCGGCCAGGCTCAAGCGGACCTCCTCGGCCGCGGCGCCCTCGTACGGCCGGTCGGGGACCACCTTGGTCATAGTGCTGGCCTGGCAGATCACGTAGCCGGCCTCTCCCGCGGCCTCCGCCAGGGGGAGCTGGCTGATCAGGTTCCGCAGTTTCGCTGTGTCGGCGGCAATCTCCACGCTGCTTTCGGCGAGCTCTCTGACGCGCGGCTCGTCCGGGGCCCCGGGCAACGCCTCCAGTGCCTGACGGCCCTCTCGCTGGAGGCTGGCCGCACGGGCGAGCGCGGCGCTGCCTTGGGGGACGCTCTGGTACTGCTTGGCGGCGGCGCGCAGCTCCTCGATGTCGGCGAGCAGGCCCGTGAGCTCGCCGCTAGTCTGCGCTTGCAGCAGCTTGCCGTAGTCGAAGTCCAGTCCCCTCAGATCGCCGAAGTGCGAGGGCTCGTGAAAGCTCTTGCCCGGCAGCGGCGCCCAAGTGCTAAGCTCGTTGTGCGGCTGCTCGGCCCGACAGAAGTTCACGCGCCAGTGCTCGGAGACATCCGCCGGCAGACGCATCTCGCCGATAGGTACGATCAACTCCCCCTGCCAGCCGCCCTCCGTCTTGGAGGTGGCGGCACGGGCGGAACTGTCCCACGCGGGGTCCCGGTCACGCTCATCGCGCAAGACCCCCAGCGGGTTCACCAGGAAGTGGTAGTAGTGCCCGCTGCCGCCCGCGCTGATGAAGACCTCAAAGCAGTCGTCGAGGTAGACCTCACCGTCACGATCCCCGACCCCTGCGACCAACTCGCCCATCTTGTCCTCCAGGCACTCCCACCCGACATAGAGCCGCTCGTCGTCGTGAAGCAGATACACGCGCGTCTGCTGCTGCGCAGGGGCTTCGGGTTCGCCCAGCAGCCTGAAGTTGCTCGCCGTCGCGGCCTGCTTCCAGACCGGCTCGTCGAGGTTCCCGTCCGGCACGGGCGGGGGGCCCTCCAAGCGCACCGAGGTTAGTTCGGCCTGGGGGGCGGCACACACCGACAATGTCGCCGCGAGCCCGAGGAGCATCAGTGGGATCATCTGCATGGTCCTTCCCCCTTTGCTTCGACTTGCCTGCGGCCTTCAGCAAGTGCGTACGCCGCTATCGTTGTCAACAAAGCTTAAACCGCGACTCGAAACATCTGCGGTGTTCCAACCGTTTATGACTATACAGCAGCTCAATCAGAGTGAATGCTCGCCGCAAGGGGGTTTAATGGAAGCCTCACAACCTTGTGATATGAGCCCCCGCTCATCGCTCAGGCGGTAGGGAAACAGCGTCTGTGTCGGTGGGCGGTTGTTTATGTACGGGTGCTTCTCGCCCCTCCTGCCGGTCTCCTTCCTCATTCGAGCTCTGAGCGGTCTTCGTCTCTCGTTCCCCAGACAGGTGAAAGCTCCGGGGATGGCGAAGCATATCCCAGCAGCAACGGCAGTTGCGACTTGCGAGCTACGACGCGCTCTGCCGTTGCCGTCACTCGCCACTCGGAACTCGCCACTGCCGTTCCCGTCGTTCCTACTCGCAACTCGCTACTCGCCACTGCCGTTCCTGTCGTTCCTACTGGCAACTCGCTACTCGCCACTGCCGTTCCTGTCGTTCCCACTCGCCACACGACAGGAAGGGGGCATGCGATTAGAAGGCCCCCAT
>CBFDBV010000382.1:0-4853 GCA_965603135.1 uncultured bacterium | reverse complement strand
AGGGCTTGCCCTCGGCGGCCCTTCCGGTGTCTTGACTGGGGTGCGAAGGGCGTCGGAGCGCAAGCGCTCCGCTGGAATGAGCGGGATGCGCGCAGCCTGCGCTGCCTTGCTCGCCCTGCTCGCCTCAAGCGCGGCCCTGGCGCAGTACAACCTCGCGCTCAATAAGCCCTTCACGTGCACCTCCGAGATACTCAGCAGCTGGACCGGCCTCGTGGACGGTATCAAGGACTCCGACAGCGGGCCCGGCTGTTTTGCGACCTCCAACAACCCGCAGTTCCCCAAGTACTTGGTCATTGACCTCCAGCTCCCGTGCATCGTCAGCCGCATCGCCGTGTACAACTCCGCCAACGGAAACACCCGCGAGGTCACGCTCGCCGTCTCGGCCGACGGCGAGAGCTACGAGGTGCTGCGCGACTACATCTTCCCCGCCGGCCAGGCCCTGACGCTCAATCACAGCTTCGAGGCGCGCCCGCGACGCGCCCAGTTCGTGCGCATCGGTCTGATGAACAGCGCCGGCGGCGGGCTGGGTGGCGACAACTGCATCTTCCTGCGCGAGGTGGAGGTCTACGGCGTGCCGACCGGCGGCAGGCCCGTTGCCCCGCCACCCGTCGCGACCGGGGAGCCGCTGCTGACCAGCCGATCCGTGCAGATATTCCGGCGCTACTGCCTGGCGGCGGAGCGCGACTGTCGCCTCTTTGTCATCGGCGACTCGTTCGCAGCCGAGGGGGAGACCCTCTGGACCGGCCTGCTGCTGGCGCAGCTCAGAGCCCGACGGCCGGCGGCGGCGCGGACCGAGATGGTCGTCCTCTCTCAGGAGGGCCTCACGCCGGGCCAGGCCTGGGGACCGATCCTGAGCGAGGTCGTGGCTGAGGCGCCCGACGCGGTACTGCTCACCTTCGGCTCCGATCTGCGCGCCTGGGATGAGCGGCAGTTCCGCCGCGACCTGGGGAAGCTCACGCGCGACCTGCTCGACGAGACCGGTGGCCTGGTCATCCTGGTGGCCCCGCCTCCGATGCAGGAGTCGGAGCCGGGCGCGCCGAAACCTGCCTCTGCCATCAGACGCCAGGCGGCTCGGGAACTCGAAGCGCTGGCGAGACTCCTCAGCGTGCCGATGCTGCGCACCGAGACCGCCCTGAGGGTGACGGGAACGCCGATCGCCGAGCTATGCCAGGGGGCCGGTGGTCTGCTCCCCGCCGGGCACTGGGTGGTGGCCGAGCGCCTCATGGACCTGATGATGCAGCCTTAGATTGCAGCAAGTGGAGTTGATGCAGCAATGCGCCGCGTGATGGGTCTCCTCGTCGGATTCCTGTTGTTCTTCCCCGGAGCGATGATTCTGCGCTGGCTGGTGGTAGATGCGCTGCGGCTCTACCAGGAGATGTCGCTCACCGATGCTCTGCTCGTGATGGTGATTATGCTGGCCTGCGCGATCATCTTTGGCCAGCCCCGCCGCGCGCTGACCGCAGACGAGCTTGAGGAGCAGGCGGAGAAGATGGAGCTGGCCTCCCAGCGCCTGGAGCAGGCCAAGCGGAGGCTCAAGTCGAGCCGCGCCAGCACGCCTGCCCGCTCACGGTCCACCTCCAGCCGCCGCACCAGCGACCGCCGGCGCCGTTAACGCGCTGCCCTTGGGCGCCGTCAAGATGCAAAGCGTGATCTGTCCGCCAGCGCTTGCACTCTGAGCTTGGCGGCCCGGCAAGCGATCACGCCGACGCGCAGGCCTCGCCGGAATCAGAGCGACCGAGAAGCTCGCGGCAACTCCTCGGCCGCTTCGTCCGCTTCGGCACGTTCGCCGGACGGGTCAGCGGCAGGCTTGGAAGCCCGCCCTACTGGTTTGAGATCTGAAGTCGGCCTCAAATCTGAAGCGTCTTCAGGAAGTCAACCGCCGTCTGGATGTCGGCCACCGGGTTCTCGCCCACCTCGCGCTCGATGGCGAAGTAGCCGTCATAGCCTTTCTCCCCCAGCAGCCCTACGAACCGCTCCCACTCGACCCAGCCGGTCCCGAAGGGCACCTCCTCGCGCTGGCCGTCCTCGTGCACGAGCGCATCCTTGGCGTGCACGTGCACCACGTACTCGCCCACCAGTTCGATGCCCTCCACCGGCTGGAACGTGTCAAACCACTTCTCCCGATCGTACTCCTCGCCCAGGTCCTTGGCGAAGCGCGCCGGCCACAGAATCAGGTTCGCCGGGTCCCAGTTGATCCGAATCGTCGGGCTGCCGATGGTCTCGATCAGCCGCTTGAGCACATAGGGCGGCTCGGGGCCGGTCTCAATCGCCAGGCAGGCTCCGACCTTCTCCCCATGCTCGGCGATCTGCTCGTGGTGCCGCAGGTGGTTCTGCCAGGCAGGATCGCTCTCGTCCTCCGGCATTATCCCCACGTGCGCCTGCCAGATGCTGCACTCCAGGTCGGCGGCCAACTCGAGTATCCTCCTGGCGTCCTCGATGTGCTCGGCGCAGTCGTCCTCCTCCAGGTGCACGTTCCCGCCCCAGGCCGAGACCGCCGACACCTCCAGGCCCAGCGAGTCGAGGTGCTTGAGCAGATCCTTGCGGCCCTGCTTGTCCAACTCCTCGGGCGAGAAGATGCCTCCGCCCACGCTGAGATGGACCCCGGTCACGCCCATCTCCACGATCTTCTCCAGGCCCTCGTACGGCTCCATCCGCAGGCTACTGAGCATCACTGCGATCTTCAGGTCAGCCATGATACGCCTCCGTTGCCAACTCCAATTATTCGCGTAGGTCGGCCTGCGCCTGACTATCTTCGTCAGGCGCAGGTGAAAGCGCGTCGTGGCGCGCTTTCAGCTTCCAGCCCGACAAGACCCAGACGCGGGCGTCTGTCCTACTAGTCCAAGCGGTATCCTTCGCCGCTGGCGGGTATTATCCTCCATCTCGCTGACTCCCGGCAGGTGAAATGCGCGCCGGGAGTGTATATATCGCGGGAGGGGTGATCGCCGTGACCACCGACTTCGCCTTCGGCTCGCCCGGCGTGTTGGCCGTGATGATGCTGACCTCGCTGGGCTTGTCGCTGGCCCACGCGGGCTCCGATGAGGTGCAGCATCCGGTCTTTGACCCCGGCGACATCGAGGGCCAGCGCGCCTCGCTGGAGAGCCAGCTCGCGCCGCTCCTGGAGATGTCGGACGAGGAGCTTGCCGCGCTCGTGCCGGAGCGCAACGGCTTTCGCTTCTGCGACTGCCCGAACTGCGAGATGGGCACACAGCAGGGGCAACTTGTCTGGGCGGGGCTGGAGGCGCCGGACAAGGTCAAATGCAAGTTCTGCGGGATGGTCTTCCCTAACGAGCAGTACCCCGAGGACAAGACCATCACCGCGCTCAATCCCCGCGGCGAGACCGTCACCTACCACTACTACGAGAACGAGGACGGCAGGCACTTCTTCAGCGGCCGCGCCCGGCACGACGCGAAGCACTGGGGTGGCAGGCAGGCCTATGCACTCGCGAAGCTGGCGTACATCTCCAAGGACCCGGCCCACGAACGCAAGGCCATCGTCCTGCTGGACGCCTTTGCGCAGAAGTACCCGGGCTGGTGCGTGATGTTCGACCTCACCCGAGGCGACAGCAAGCCCCTCGACAGCCACCCGGAGAAGCCCCATCCCTACTGGGGCGGCATCTGGAGCCGCTGGCACTACGGCGATGTACCGACCGACCTCGTCAGAGCGTACGACCTGGTGTACTACAGCGACCAGTGGCAGAAGCTGAGCGCCGAGAAGGGCCTCGATGTGCGCGAGCGCCTGGAGAATGAGGTCCTGCGCGCCAGCGTCGAGTTCCTCAAGGGCTATGAGGAGCACCTGAGCAACATGTCGCCGACGCTCTATCGCGGCTTCATCATCGCAGGCCGCGTGCTGGTCGAGCCGGACTACGTCCACGACGCGCTGGACCGCTTCAGCCAGCTTCTGCGCACGCAGTTCCTCTTCGACGGGATGTGGAAGGAGGGCACCATCTCCTATCACCGTCAGACCATCGGCGGCCTGCGCGCCATCATGAACCTGGCGGAGGGCTACTCGGACCCGGAGGGGTACACCTGGCCGCAGGATGGCACTCGCTTCGAGGACCTCGACCTCGCCGCGCAGTTCCCCTTCGTCACCAAGGTCATGCAGGCCGACAGCGCGCTCATCTTCCCCAACGGTCGCGTGGTGCCGGTGCATGACGCCTGGGCGCGGAGCAGTTACAAGCCCGAGCTTCCCCCGCAGACCACGCTGCTGGCTGCGATGGAGCACTGCTGCCTGCACCGGGGCGAGGCAATGAACCAGATGCAGGCGCGTTTGCACTTCAGCCCCGGCTACGGGCACAAGCACGCGGACGACCTCAGCCTCATCGTCTGGGCTAAGGGCCGCGAGCTGCTCTCGGACCTCGGTTACACACACACCGCCTATCGGCGCTGGGCCACCAGCACCCCGGCGCACAACGCGGTCGTGGTGGACGAGGCCAACCAGCAGACCGGCCGCGACCGCTGTGACCTGCTGCTCTTCGACAGCGGCGCCGGGCCGGTGCAGACCGTCGAGGCCACGGCCACCGCCTGCTACCCGGACCTCACCACGGTCTACCGTCGCCAAGTGATGCTCGTGGACGTCTCGCCGACGCAGGCTTACGTCGTGGACGTGTTCCGGGTCGCGGGCGGGAGCCAGCACGACTGGTTCCTGCACGGCTCGGCCGACTACGATCAAACCGCGACCCTCAGCCTGGGCCTCAAGCCGGTGGCGGGCACCTTGCTTGGGCCTGACGCCGAGTTCCACCTCCCCAGGAGCGAGGGTGACAAGGGAGATGCCGGTGACCGCAACCTCGCCTACGCCTTCATCCGCGACCTCGCTCAGGCGACGACCGACGATCAGTGGGCCATCATCTTCGACT
>CBFDBV010000381.1:0-4870 GCA_965603135.1 uncultured bacterium | reverse complement strand
CGCAGAAGAAGCTCGCCTTCAAGCTCAAGGACCTCCCCGGCGAGGCGCACTTCGCAGGCAGCATCTACGCCGTCTTCGACCCGGAGGCCGGCCAGGTTGCGGCCGGCGTGGTGGGGCGTGGTCAGGAGACGACAGTCGAGCTGACCGCCGAGGCGAACGGCCCGCACATCATCCTGCTCAACTCCGGGCCGGCCTCCAGCAATGCCTGCGAGGTCACCGTCCTCAACCCGCACTGGGCGATTGACACCAAGCCGCGCCGGACCTACAACCGCAGCCCGCTGCACTACCATTTCCTGCGCGACCTCAAGCTCGGCGGCTTCAACCTGGCGATGATTGACTTCGAGCGCCTGCCCCAGGAGTTCGTCACCGATGAGGGCCTGGCGCTCTGGACCGAGATGGTGAAGCGCTGGACCGACTACGCGCGCGACTGCGAACTGCGCGTGATGCCCGCGATAGACTTGGGCGGAACGAGCTGGGAGGTCGAGGGCTGGGGCGATTCTCCGAAAGGGCTCTACGTCAAACACGACCCGGACAAGCCGCTTGCGCCCTGCCCGCTCCAGAAGGTCTACTGGGAGCGTATCCTTCTCCGACGCGGGCGCGAGATCGCCAAGCTCTCGCTCGAGAACCCCTACATCGTCGGCTACGGCATTGACCCGGAGATGTACCAGTGCTGGCTCTACGGGCATTACATGCTCAGCGGCACCTGCTTCTGCGACCACTGCCTCGGCGGCTTCCTGGACGCGCAGCAGCTCGACAAGGCAGTCCTCGCCGAGAAGACCACCGGCGAGGAGCGGCACAAGTGGCTCGAAGAGCAGAAGCTGATGGGCGACTACTACCGCCACCTGGCCGACCAGATGACCGAGATCGCCGCCTGGTGCCGCGAGGAGCTGCACAGCATCAACCCCGACCTGCTGTTCAATATGTTCGTCATTGACATCGGCAACTGGTTCTGCGAGGGGATTGCGCGCGGCATGGGCCTGCCCGACCTGCCGATCGTGAACTTCTGCGAGCACACATACTACAGCGTCGGCTATGACCCCGAGTGGCTGGCGCAGATACATCAGCGCTATCGCGACTGGGGCGCGCACTTGCTTCAGGGCAGCGCCGTCTGGGACTATCACTTCCCGCCGACCAGGCCCGGCTTCCTGGCCGCGCATGCTTACAACCTGGCGGTCAATGACGAGGGCTGGTGGTACTGGCCGGGAGATCAGCTCTACCGCGACTTCGGCTCGCGCCTCGCCTACCTGGACAAGCCGGCCTACTTCGAGGAGTTCTGGGACGCGTGCGTCTGGGCCAACCAGGAGATCGAGGCCACCATGGCCGACCCGGGCCGTCAGAGCCCGCTTGAGGCCTTCGAGGTCGTCCCGTGGAAGGGCAAGCTGAAGAGCAGAGGGGAGCTTCCCGAGGAGGTCCGCAACCAGAGCGAGCCCAGCCTGCCGGTGCGGGTGGCGGCGCCGAGCACGCTCTACTTCATGGTGCCGGAGCGGGCCGAGAGCTTCGAGGTGATCGTCCAGGCGCGCGGTGAGGACAACGCCGCGGTCGTGGCCGTCCGCGATCCCGGCGGCAAGCTGTGCGCGGAGGCTCGCGGCGAGATGGACGCGCCGGAGACGGTCACCGTCGAGGTCACGGAGCCGGGCACCTGGTCGGTGCAGGTCGCCGAGGATGGCGACAAGCCCCTGAGCGACGTCGGCCTGCGCTTCGAGGCTCTGCCCACGATGCTAAGCGCTGACGCGGAAAGCCTGCTGGTGCCCCCGGCGAAGAAGCCGGGGCTCATCGGCCATTGGCCGATGGACGAGGGCGAGGGCAACACAGTCGCGGACACCTCACAGGAGCCGGCCTACGGCGGCACGATGAGCGACGCCGAGTGGGCCGACGGCAAGATCGGCAAGTGCCTGAAGTTCGACGGCCAGACCGGCCGCGTCCTCATCCCGGCCGAGTACTCCTATCACAACCTGAAGCAGTTCACCCTCTCGGCCTGGGTCAAGCTGACCGGCTTGCCGGTCCAGGGCAACGGGCACACCATCGTCAACAAGGGCCCGGAGGCGCCCGTGCAGCACTTCTGGTGGTGGATCGGCTACCCGCCCAACCATGCGCTGATACTGGAGATGGGCAGCGAGGCTCACAAGTGGGGCGCGGGCTTCGGCACCGGGGCCCTCGAGTGGGAGCTCGATCGCTGGTATCACGTGGCCGCGGTCTTCGAGTGCGATGGCGAGAAGTCCACCGTGACTCACTACCGCGACGGCGAGGTGGTCGGGACCGCCACGCGGGAGGAGGCCTTCCACTCGGGCGCTCACGACATCAAGATCGGCGACTACGGCGGCCTGCACTGGATGGACGGCTGCATTGACGAGGTCAAGATGTGGGACCGGGCGCTGAGTGCCGAGGGAATCAGGGCGGAATGCCAACTCGTTGCACACTGACGTCGTTCGCGGCGCAGCACGCGCACACCCCAGGCACTTGACCCATCTGTGGCGGCGCACCGAGGGCGGGGCTTCAGCCCCGCACGCGAGGCCACGCCCTCCTGGGTGCTCGAAACCTCCAAGGGCAAGCTCCTTGTCAAGCGCCAGTAGATGGCGCCCCCGCACCACCAGCTTGGCCGTCAGCGGGTGCTCGGGTGGGTCGAGTCGGTAGCCAGTCAGAGGCATTCCGAGGTAACGTCTGGAGGTGGGTATGGGTGGCCTGATAGTATGCAAAGAGGGGCCCTGCTGGAGCGCGTGGCACTAGGCGGTAGTATGCGCCATGTCACCTGGGCCAGGAAGAGGCCCCAAGATGGTCTACGTTGGCATCGACCTGCGTGCACGCCAGGTCAGCATGTGCGTGATGAACCAGCAGAGCACTACTGGCTCATTCCGGCATTATCACGCTGTCTATCACGTGGATTACGCCGTTATCTGCCTCTATGTCAGCAGCAATGACTTGGGCACCGTTCACCTTGACCCCGTCAGAAGCATCGATGGTGATCTCCTGGCCCTGCACGGTCTTTGCCGAGCTCATGTTCGCCACATCGGCGGCCATGTGTTTGCCCGCGACCACATGGTAGCTCAGGACCGCGGTCAGCTTGGGGACATCATTAAGCAGGCCCTCGACCACGCCCTCTGGCAACTTGGCAAACGCATCATCATTCGGCGCGAAGACCGTGAACGGCCCCGGACCCTTCAGGGTGTCGACCAAGCCGGCAGCCTTGACCGCGGCCACTAGAGTCCCGAAGTTGCCCGCCGCAATAGCCACATCGACGATGTCTGCCATTCTGCACACATCCTTTCTTGGAATCTTGCGGAGCTCATGTAACTATTGCATGTTACCACGTTTCTTGTACTATGTCAATGCAGTATATCAGCTTTCGCTGCGGGTTTAGGCTGATGCTCTGAACCGGGATGCCATATTTGCATTGGGGCCATGTTCGGTATTCGGCCCATCTAGTGCGAGTTCCTGGTCATGTCCTGATAGTATGGAAAGAGGGGCGCTGCTGGGACGGATGGTAGTAGGCGATGGCAGGTGTCGTGTCACCTTGGCCAACAGCGGGGCCCACGATGGTTTACATCATTATCGACCTGCATGCGCGGCAGTTCAGCATCTCCGTGATGGACGAGCAGAGGAGTACAATCTTCGAGCAAACGCTGCCCACTTCCTGTCAGAATCTGAAGGCGGCGGTCAGGGACTTCGCAGGTCGCGCCAGCGTGGTCTTGGAAAAGAGCGCCCTGGCGGCATGGGCGTATCGTGTCCTGGAGCCGTGTGCGGACCAGGTGGTGGTAGCAGATCCCCTGCACAATCATTGGATCGCGGGGGACGAGAAGAGCAACGACGAGACGGCAGCCAGGAAGCTGGCACAGTTGCTGCGCGAGATCGCCAGGCAGTCCAAAGCCTTCGGGGTGATCAAGGCCTTCCAGCAGGTCCCGGGGATCGCTCTGATCCGGGCCGCCACCTTCTTTGCTATCGTTGACACGCCCCATCGCTTCGCGCACAAGCGCAAGCTCTGGGCCTACTGTGGCCTGGGCGTGGTGGGCCGCCAGTCCGACCAGATGGTCGGTCCTCAGCATCTGACCCGAGCCGGCAATCCGCGCCTCAAGGACCTGGCCAAAGGAGCTGCGATCTCCGCGATCCGCACCGCAGACAATCAATACTCCCAGCAGTACCGCAGGCTGCTCGCCAAGGGCATCAAGCCCGAGAATGCCCGGCTCACGGTGGCGCGCGCCATCCTCTCGACTCTGTACGCCATTTGGCGCGCCGCCGCCGCCCTCCAGAAGCAGCGTTGGCGGCAGTCTGTCGCGCAAGGCAGGGCGATGAGAAGGCGTGCTCTGAGTATGCTGGTGGGGCTCGTGCTGCCGTCCGCCGTGCGGGGCTGCTGGAGGACTTCGCTGAGGCCCCCGTGCCGGACGGCGTCACGCTCGAGGGCCGGACGGAGGCGATGACCGCCGAGCCCCTGCCCTGCGTCGGGTATGCCAGGCTCTTCGGCGAGGGGGACAGAAAGCTCCTCATCCTGGCGGGGCTTGACTTCAAGCGCAGCTTCCCCCTGATCGCGAAGCTGCCAGGGCTGGCGGAGGGCGCCTACCGCATCTTCGACCCCGTGACCGGGAGAATGCTGGGCGACAGGGAGCAGTGGACCGCGGCCGAGCTGGCTGCGGGCGTCAGCGTCGAGCTTGGCCCTGGTGACCTCCGCACCTACGTCATCCAAAATCCCTGACAGCTCGCCAGGCAGGTGACGTGGCGCCGCGGGGCGAACTTCGGCCAGCGTCGTGATGAGAGACGGGCTCAGCAACCTTGGCGTGTAGCGGCACCTGAGAGAAGGAGATGAGACACATGGCAGTTCGACTCGGATTCGTCGGAACCGGAGGCATTGCGAACCGGCATCTTGGCTGCGCGCAGAAAAGCG
>CBFDBV010000380.1:0-4870 GCA_965603135.1 uncultured bacterium | reverse complement strand
GACAGGCAGCACATCGCTCCGTTGAAGCCCGGCGCCAGGATGTCCTGGTAGGGCAGCTTGGCGACCTCCTCGCCCTCGGGGGAGAGGATGGTCAGGTAGAGCGCCAGCGGCGTGCCCTCCTCCGCTGGGGCGTCCCCTCTGTTGACCATCAGCTCTGACTGCACGATCTCGCACGCCCCGGGCGCACTCCAGTCAACCCAGTCCCCGGCGCTGGTCAGCGTGATGCTGCCGTCGGGCTTCCGTGAGAAGTTGTCGTACTCCCACACGAACTCGCCTCGCGGGCTGATGCCCCAGGCCCGCCGCGTGGTCTTTGAGTTCAGGTAGATCAGCGGCTCGTCCAGACCCGGCGGCTGCGCACAGGCGATCTTCTGCCCGTGCTCGATCTGGTCGTTGAGGCTCCAGAGCAGGTTCCCCTGGGCATCGAACAGGCAGGCGCCCGTCGAGGTGGCGAGCTGGCGGCCCTCGGTAAGGATGGCGGCGATCACGAGGTCATCCACGTGGGTGTCCTCGCCGATCTCCGAGGGCACATGCTTCGCCCACAGGACCTCCCCGGCGGCGTCGCGCACCTCGAAGCGCTCGGCGTCGGCCATGCTGAAGCAGATCTCATCGAGGCCGTCGCCTGTGAGGTCGCCGCAGCGCATGAAGTCCTCGAACGACTGCCCCACGGTCTCGTGCTGCCAGAGGACCTCGCCGCTGCCGTTGATGGCCAGCACCGAGCCGCGCTCCTTGTGATGGTTGACGGCGGCGGCGATGCAGGGCCCGCCGCTCTCGTCCAGCCGCGCGAGCGACCACACCTGCGCCAGGCCGTCCAGGTCGAATGTCTGCTTGAGGCGCCCCGTGGCTGCGTCCAGCACGTGGATCGGCCCCAGGCCACAGACGACCTCCAGGGCCCCATCACCGTCCAGGTCGCAGACGAAGGTCAGCAAATGCCGATGGTGGCTGCGGTAGTGCCAGTGGCTGCGCGCGTAGAGTTCGTCGTCATCGTAGACCGCGTGGTAGAAGGGCGCATCGGTGGTCTCCCAGACCTTGCTGCCGTCGCCGCAATAGGCCGCGATCACGTCCTGCTCGCCGCGATTGTGCGGGATGACGATCTCGTCCAGCCCGTCGCCGTCTATGTCGGCGATGGCGGGGTTACAGGTGTTGACGGTGTGCTCGCCGAGAGATATGCGGGTGAGTGTCGCGACGCTCCTCTCAGCAAGCTCCGGCGAGATCTCCGGTGGCTGAAGGTAGCCGCCCAGGGAGGCATCGGGCTGCGCGCTTGCCTGCACAGTCTCGCTCATGATGGCCCCTCCGTTCCTGGCTTGTCGTTGGCTGTCGTCTCATCCCCACGGGCCGGACCCGGTCTGAGTGCGCGGGAAGAGGGCGTCCATCAGCGCCCGCTCCCGAAGGTCCAGGCCGTGACTGCAAGGCAGTTCGCCGAAGGCGTTGATGCCGAAGAGCGCCTTCACGAACTGCGCCTGGGTCACCTCCAGGCGCAGGTGGGCCCGCGCACTGTCGGTTACCTTCACGGCCCCATGATCCACGCTGATCGAGCAGCTCTCGGCGGGCAGCGCGAACTCGATGCTCCCCGCCCAGTCGGTCACCAGGCTGGCGGCGAGCCGGTGTTCGAGTTCGGGCCCGATGGCCTCCAGCAGTGGCCGCAGATTCAGCACCTGGATCATGTTGCTGGCGATGGACTGGTGCCTCTCGATGCGCGTGAAGCCGACGCCGTTCTCCTGAAGGGCCTCCGCAAGCGCCTCGTCGAAGGGGAGCCGCGAAGTGATGCGCGCCGGCGCGAACTGAACCAGGCGCGCCAGGAGCTGCTTGAGCACCCGCGCCGCCGCCTGGGGGCAGTCGCGCCGGTACGCGAAGTCGCTGATGGAGAAGCAGGTCTCGCCCTCGCGCGCCTCCAGCGGAGCCTCGGCGGCGAAGAGGTAGCCCTTGACCTCGCCGTCCAACTCGTAGACGAAGCGCAGGGCATCGGGGTCGGGCGGCGCGGGCGAGGCAGGCTCGTGGGCCTCCGCCGCAACAGGGGCCGCGCCTGAGCGCCCGTGATCGAAGGCGTAGCGTATCTGATGGCGGGCCTGCCAGTCGCGCGCCTCGTCGTAGGGGCGAAGCACGCCCTCGAAGCCGGTGGGCGCAGGATAGGCCTCCGCAGCGGGGATCACCCGCCTGGCCCCGATGGTCTTGTGCACCTCGAACTCCACGAACCGCCGCACGAACGGCTCGTAGCCGAAGCGTCTGTAGAACTTCATCAGCCCGCCCAGGCGCGAGAGATGATAGCCGCTCTCGCGCAGCCACCGAACCGTGTCCTGCATCATCGCGGTGCCCAGGCCGCGGCCCTGGAGTTCGGGCCGGATGCCGACGTGGCCGACATCGCCCTTGAGCACCGCGCACTTGCCCACCTGAATCCAGGTGTCGCCGATATGCACAACCCCGATGACGCGCTCGCCTTCGACCATCACCCGGAACTCGTGGGGCGCATTGAACGCGAGCGCCTTCTGGCGGGGATATCGCAGGCTATCCTCGTCGAGTTCGTAGGCGCCGACGATCACCTCCAGGATGCCCTCGGAGTCAGCCTTCGTGCCGCTGCGAATCTCGTAGCTCATCAGCGTTTCCCCGCCTCTACCCGTGCCGTTGCCGTTCGCCGATTGCCGCTTGCCGATTCCCGGCCGTTACAGTTCGACGACCTTCCCCGTCCTTGCCGACTCTTCCGCCGCCAGGCACGCCACTACCGCCGCCATCGATTCCTCCGGCGTGATGACCGTCGGCTTCACGCCCTCCTGGATGCAGTCCACGAAGTACCGCAGCTCATCGCGCAGCGCGCCGGCGAGGATGCCGCGCACCTCCGGCCAGTACGTCGTGTCCGGGTAGTCCCCGCCTTCCTGCGAGTCGACGGACAGGTTCGGCGCGACCTCTTGGATGCGGATCGTCCCCTCGGTGCCGACGATCTCCATGCGCTCATCTATGCGCACCGCGCTCTTCCCGGTCAGGAACCACACGTTCTCGAGCACCGCGATGGCGCCGTTGTCCATCCTGAACATACTCCAGCCGATGTCGGGGTTGGGCAGGCCGCGCACGTCCACGGTCTGGGCGAACACGCTCACCGGCTTCGCGCCCGAGTACCACAGCAGGAGGTCCATATCATGCACCCCGTCGGCCACGATGCAGCCGATCTTGGGCAGGACGACCTCGCTGACGTCAGCGGGGATGTTGCGGCGCGCATACATTGACACGATCTTCCCGACCTTCCCCGCGGCGATCTCCTCCTTGGCGAGCGCGTAGCGCGGGTTGAAGCGGCAGATATGCCCCACCATGAAGTAGTGGTCCGACGCGTTCGCGGCGTCCACCATCCTCTGGCACTCCTCGACCGTGGAGGCCATGGGCTTCTCGCAGAAGACGTGCTTGCCCGCCTCCATCGCCGCGCACGCCGGCTCCACGTGCTGGTCCCACATGGTGGTGATGCTCACCGACTCCAGCTCCGGGTTCGCCAGCATCTCGTTGTAGTCGGTGTAGGCGTGCTCGACGCCGAACTTCTCCGCCAGCTCCTCCAGCCGCGACTCCGTCCGCGTGCACAGCGCGTACAGCTCGACGTTGGCGATGTCCGCGACCGCCTCCGCGTGCTTCTCGCCGAAGAACCCCAGCCCGATCACTCCGTGCTTGACCTTGTCCATTCTGACGCCTCCTTGAGGGTCACGTTAGTGCGCATCTACTCGAACGTTGCCAGCAGATCACGCGCCCGGGCAATGATGGCCTTCGCCAACCGGATGCCCTATTCTGCCGCCTCCACTGGGAACTCGATGGGCTCCGCCCAGACCTCACCGACCCAGGCGTCGTAGCCAAAGGGGGTGCCCTTCCGGTCAAAGCGTAGTGCAGCCACAATGATGGCGGGACGGCTCTGACTGCGCAGGTGGGGATGATTGTAGATGATGGCATTGCCCACGATGAAGCGCTGCTCGCCGCTGCGCAGCAGAGAGAAGGTGTCGGCGGAGGGCTCGCCATGGGCGGCCTGGCTATCCTCGCCGTACGAGCCGTTGCCGTTGAGTGAGCGCTTGGCAAGCAACTCATGGTAGTGCTTGCAGAGCCACAGGTCTCTGCCGCTGGTGTTCGTGACCAAGTAGCGCAGATGCACCGGCTCCCCCACATCAAGCGAGGCTGTGGGCACGACCTCGAGGGCAAGCTCGTCATCAATCTGGGAGGGCAGCGTCTGATAGTCGTCCCACTTCTGTGCCTCCAGCCAGCGAAGCCACTCCTGCTGAGCCGACGCAGGATCGTACTCATCCCAACGCCGGAAGTCCAGTCCACGGACCTCGCCCCAACCCCTGTCGGAGAGTTCGCGAAGACGGTGAGCGGCCTCCTCCTGGCCATTGGGGCCGACCATCAGCAAGGCCTCTATTGTCTGGGCAGTCCCGAAGTGCTTCCACGCGGCCGGGTCCAGGTGCTGAGCTACCTCCCACCAGCGGTCGGCTCTGTCGCCGTTCGGGCTGAGGCGGCAGTGGACGAGCCATTGCAGAGCCTCCTGAGCGTAGCGCCAGACGTTCCGCACGTTCTCGCCCGGGGAGCCGTCGTCTTTCAGTGCAGCCAGCAAACCCGGGATCGCGCGGCGGTCTCCCATTCTGCGAAGTGCCGAGGCCGCCGCTGCGCGCGTGAATGCCTTCTCGGCGGTCGCTAGTAGCTCGAGCAGACGCGGCACCGACTCGACATCATGCAGTTCCGCCAACGCGTCTGCTACGGGCCCGATGAGTCGGCGGCTCTCGGTCCCCAGCAGCGGCCGCAAGTATACAATGGCGTCCTGACCACCAAGCTTCACACAAGCCTCGACAGCCAGCCGACCGCCAATGTCCTCATCGGTGAGCAGGTCCGCTACTGCTGGGAAGGCCCGTTTCTCGTC
>CBFDBV010000379.1:0-4878 GCA_965603135.1 uncultured bacterium | reverse complement strand
AGTCGTAGAACCCGCTCTTGCGCTTGGCGGCCTGCGTCACGCGGACGACCTCCAGCGCCTGCTCAGGCCTGACGATCATCCTCTTGCCCTCGCGCAGCACCGCCCACACGTTGTCGTAGAAGTCGCCGATCTCGGGCCCCACCGAGGGGACCTCCTCACTCTGCCAGAGGATCGCGTCATCATTCCCGTACTGGCGGTCAGGGGGCGGCTCCTCCACGACTTCCAGCGGCCCCAGCTTCCTGGGGTCGAACCACTCGATACTGCTGGTCTTGCCGTCCGAGACCAGCGTGCCATGCGTGCCCAGCACAGTCCATTTGGGCTCAGCGAACTTGCAGCTCGTGGAGACCTCCATGTCATAGACGCGACCGTTCTCGGCCTTAACGACCACCTTCACATGGTCCTCGACATCGCCTACGTCCGAGATGAGCTTCAGGTCGCAGAAGATGTCCTTGACTGGGGAGCCGAGGAATTGCAGCCCGGCGTCAATGAAGTGCGGGCAGGTATTGTTGAGGACGCCGCCGTCGTGTTCCGCCATCGTCTGCCAGTCGTTTCGCCGGCTGAACCCCAGGCCGCGCATGCGGACCTCGAAGACCTCGCCGATGCGCTTGGTCTTGATGACGTCCAGGATGTGCCGGACGTCGGGCGCAAAGCGGTAGTTGTGGTGGATGAGCAGCTTCTTGCGGCTCTTCTTCGCGGCGTCGAGCATGCTCTGGGCGGCCCGGACGCTGTCGGCGATGGGCTTCTCGCAGACGCAGTGCCGGCCGCTGCGCAACACGTCCCTGCTGATGGCCGGATGGGTGTCGGAGTACGTCGCGACCACGACTGCCTCGGCATCCGCGTCACGCAGGAGGGCCTTGTGATCGGGATAGACCTCGCAACCGAGTTCCTCGCCCACCTCCTCCCTGCGCTCGGGGAGCCAGTCGGTGACGGCTGTTACCACGTAGCGGCGATCGTCGCGCACACGTCTGACGTGGATGTTGTAGCCTGACCTGCCAAGACCGATAATGCCTATCTTGATGGGCTTCTTGCTGGCCATGAGCGTCGCCCCTTTCTGCTGCCCTCCCAGCGCAGGGCTTGCCCTGCGGACCGGAGCGCAAGCGCTCCGCTGGGAGTGATGTGTAGAGTGTTGGCGGAGAGTGTCCCTCTGCCGAATGGCGGTCGGGCGTGCAGTTCCCCCCGACCCGGTTACTCACCTTCCGGCCCTGAACAGGAAACACGGTCGGTAGAGGTAATCTAGAACGGACTGCGAAGTACAGCCCGGACCCGTCAACGGTAATTTCCTGCGTGGGGTGAAACCATGATCGGCAAGCTGGCGACGGTCGTACTGTATGCGATGGTGGCCTGTTCGATGGTGATGGCTGCTCAGGGGTCGGCCTGGTGGAACCCCGGGTGGCGGCTGCGCACGACGGTTACGCGGCCGACGCCGTACCGCGACGCTGCTCCGCGGCCGGTAGAGGTCGCCGTGGACTTCCCGCTGGTGCTGGAGCGAGCGGGCATCGAGGGGCAGTTCGACCCCGCCTCCGTGCGCGTCATTGAGGCTGAGGCCGAGGGCCCCGGGCATTCGGTGCCCTTCGCCTGGCGTGCCGAGTTCGATGCCAGGGCTGGCTGCGAGCAGACCTACCTGACGTGGATGGCCCGGCCGCAGGTCGGCCAACTCGGGAGCTATGACGTATACTTCGACACCAAGGATCGCGGCATCGAGGCTCAGGACTACGACGCCGACCGCCTGCCGCCGGAGAACCTGCTGACCAACCCCGGCTTCGAGGACGAGGCCGATCCCGCCAAGGCGGGACCCGCCGCCTGGACCGTGGAGCCCGCGGAGCTGGCCTCGCTCGACAGCTTTGAGCACACCTCGGGCGACCGGTCGCTGAAGATCCAGGTGGACGCGGACACCGCCGAGGACGTGGGCCGGGAGGTCACCATCTCGCAGACGGTTGATGTGCGCGAATTTGCCGGCCAGCAGATGGTCTTCGAGTGTGACCTGCTGGCCGAGCGTGCCGCCTACGGAGCGCCGGTCAGCATTGAGCTGCGGCAGTTCCGCGCCGACGGCTCGCGCATCCCCGAGTGCGCCATCCAGCCGCGCTGGCTCACGCTTGAGCTGGCTCAGGGTCAGCTCGTGCAGTTCTGCCAGCGAGGGAGGTTCAGCGCCGAGGCCGCCAACGTCGAGGTGCGCGTCCGCCTGCGGTGCTATGTCAAGGATGCGGACACGCGGGAGACTGTCACAGGCCCCGAGTCCCTCTTCACCGTCTGGCTCGACCGCGTTTTGGTTCGGCCCGGGGAGCGGTGGCCGTGGCCGGCGGCGACGAACGCCTGTTTCGTGGAGGGCGCGCTGGATGACGCGCCTGTGAACCGTGGCTTCGAGTTCACCGGCCAGCGGCGGCTGGGCTTCAACGGTGCCTCCGAGGCGACCCTGACCACGCACAGCCGCGATCACGACCCGAAGTCCGTGCACTGGGGCCTGGAGGCCGGAACGCTGGAGTTCTGGTGCAAGCCCTCCTGGGACGCCGACGACGGTCGTGAGCGCAGCTTCTTCGTGGGCTTCGGCTACCTCTACCGCCTGCAATCGCGCCTGCGTAAGCTCAACGCCGACGGCGGTAACGACCTGGAGTTCATTATCTCCGACGCCGACCGCAACCTGCACACGGTGCGGGGGCCCGCGCCGCTGAAGGCCGGGCGGTGGCATCACATCGCGGCGACGTGGGACCTCCCCAAGGCGCACCTTCAGCTCTTCGTGGACGGCAAGCTCGTGGCCGCCGAAGGCCCCGGAAACGACCCCTGGCCCAGCAGCCTCACCTACGAGGCGCCCGAGGGCGTCGCTCTGAAGGGCAACGGCATCTCCGAGCAGGACAAGCGGAGTGTGCCGATGCAGGCCTTCATCGGCGGTCGGGTCGCGTCCAAGGTCTGGCCCGAGGGCGATGCCGCGGAGGCGGTCCTGGACGAGTTCCGCATCTCCGACGTGGCGCGCTACGCCGGCGACTTCGCTCCCCCCCGCGCCGAGTTCGCGCTTGACGAGAACACGCGGGCGCTCTTTCACTTCGAGAACGAGCGCCACGGCGTGCACGGCGGCGACGATGGCTTCGTCCGCGCCTACCTGGGCTGCGAGGCGCAGCCGCAGGAGGAGAGCGCGCCCCTGGAAGTCCTCACTGACGGCAAGATCGAGCGCCGGACGGCCCTGGTCAAGCCCTACGCGCCGGAAAAGTTGTTCGAGAGAAACCGGGGCGACAACAACCTCAGGGACATCTGGGCGCGCCCCGACGAGCTGCCGGACCCGCGCTTTGTCGAGTACCGCCAGCGCCGCGCCGAGCGCACCGTCACCGGAGAGGATGACGCCTTCACGCTCCAGGTCGGCGGGGACTTCGAGCCGCTGATGCGCTCGGTCACGTTCGAGCGCGCCGAAGGCTCGGGAGCGCAGACCACCTTGCTCCCGCGCTGGCGCGCCAACGACAACGTGGTGCCCTTCAGCGCCGAGAGCCTGCTCTCCACCCTGGCCCCGGACGCAAAGACCAACACCGAGAGGGCCTTCGCGGTAATGCAGTACGTGCTCGACACCACCGCCTACTACGACGCGCATTACTGCGAGACGCTGCCCTGCGGCCGGCACCGCCCGCGGGTCTCCTACGTCTTCCTGAAGGCCCTCAACGTCTATCCCTACGATCAGTGCGGGCCGCTGAACTTCACGCTGCGCAAGCTCTTCCTGGCCGCCGGCATCTCCTCCAACAACTCCCCGGGCACCCACCATCAATTCCAGCAGGCCTTTTACGGTGGCAGTTGGCGGCTCTACGATCTCTCCTCGCGGATGTACTGGCTGCACCGGGACAATGAGACGGTCTTCGGGCTGCCCGACGTGGGCGAGGACCCCTTCTGCAAGCTGCGGCAGCCGGGCAACCTTAACTCCTACTACCCCGGCCGGCCGGGCGGACCGAGCTTCGGCGTAGCGGAACGCCCGCACAGTATGGACTTCCCGCTGCGCCCCGGCGAGCGCGCCAGCATCTGCTGGCAGAATGAGGGTCGCTGGTACGAGGTCACGGGCGATGATCGCAGGGCAATACCCCTGGCGAAGGTCCCGCCCTACTTCGGCAACGGAGCCGTCGTCTACGAGCCGGCGGCCGACAGCGAGGCGACGGTGCTCGAGAACCTGACCATCGAGCGGGCGGATGACGGCCGCTCGGTGCTCCGCGTACAGGATCCGGCGCAGCCCGCGAGCCTGACCTACCGCGCCCGGTGTCCGTACATCTTGACGGCGGCGATCGTGGCCGGCGCATACCAAGCCGAGGAGGCAGGCGCAATCAGCCTGTCGCTGTCCTTTGACGAGGGTGAGAGCTGGATCGAGGTCTGGCGCGGCCCGGGCAAAGCCGGCGAGATCGCTGCCGACCTGCTCCCGCACGTGACCGGCCGGTACGCCTACTGGCTGAAGCTCGGGCTGGCCCCCGGTCACGCGGCGACGGTCACCGGGCTGAGCGTGCGCACCGTCCTGCTGGCGTCGCCCCTGTCGCTGCCGGGCAGGCTGTCGCTGGGCGAGAACCGCATCAGCTTCGTCGGCGGGCCGGTGACTGTCCCGGTGAGAACGACCTGCTCGTGGGTGGAGCGCCATCACAGCGACCTCGGCGTGTCTCTCAACGCGATGAGCTACTACCAGCTCGATCACAGGAGCCACCGGAATCTGTTCATCGTTGCCCCGGGCGAGGAACTCCCGGTGCGCGTCGCCCTCCAGGGCCGGAAGCTGAAGGGCCAGGTGTCGCTGGAGGGCTTGCCCGAGGGCTGGTCCTGTGCGCCCGAGCGGCAGGAGGTGCAGGTGACCGATCCGGCAGGTCCCGCCGGCGCGGAGTTCACGCTCAGACCGGAGGGCGCCAGCCAAGGCGAGATCCACGGCTTTGAGGT
>CBFDBV010000378.1:0-4888 GCA_965603135.1 uncultured bacterium | reverse complement strand
CCCGAGCCGGTGCCGCCGGAGACCATGATGTTGAGCTTGCCCTCGATGCAGCAGCGCAGGAAGTCGCGCATCTGGGGGTCCAGAGTGCCAAAGCGGACCAGGTCCTCATCGGTGAGCGGGATCGCCGCGAACTTGCGAATGGTGACATAGGGGCCCTTGACCGCGAGCGGGGTGATGATGGCATTGAGCCGCGAGCCGTCCGCGAGGCGAGCATCCACCATCGGCACCGCTTCGTCCAGGCGCCGGCCGAGAGGGGCAATGATCTTCTCCACGATGCGCAGGATGTGGTCCTCATCAGCAAAGCGCACGGCGACCTGACTGAGATGGCCGTCGCGCTCGATCATCACCTGGTCGGGCCCGTTGACCATTATCTCGGTGATACTGTTGTCATCCAGGAGGATCTCGAGGGGTCCCAGGCCGGTGACCTCGTAGAGTACGCACTCGATCAATTGCTCGAGGGTGCGGCCGGGGAGGGTGCGCTCATGCTCGCCCAGAACCTCGAGGGCGAAATCGCGGATGTGGTCCATGAGCTGGCCATCAGTCATCCCCTCCAGGGTGGCGAAGTCCGTCTCCTGGAGCAGGCGATGATGTATCTCGCCCTGGAGTTCGAGCATCTCGGGAGTGTAGAGCATCCCGCCGATAGTGTCCGGTTGAGTTATCTGACGCGCCTCTGCCATTTGCTATTCTCCCTGCCACCGCAGCTATCAGCCACGCGCTACTGTCCTTGCTGTTGTCCTTGACCGTCGCGGACCATGTCGGCCAGTTCGGCGACCAGTTGCTCGGCGAGTTCGCTGATGCCCCGGCCGAGGCCGGAGCCGGGCCGAGATATCACGCAGGGCACGCCCTCGTTGATGGAGGCCACCGCAACAGCAGAATCGTCGGGAAGCTGAAAGGCCACCTTGGCGCCGGCGGCTTGCTCAAGGTCCTCGATGCTGAACTGGTCGTTGCGCGCAACGCGGTTGACAATGAGCTTGATGTGCTCGGGAGCTACGTGGGTCTCCAGGAGCTGGCTGTAAAGGGTCGCGGTGTCGCGCACCGTGTTCAGGTCAATCAGGTTGCTCATGAGCAGGATGTACTGGCAGCGGGAGAAGATGTATTCGCTCGCTCCGCTCACCAGCGGCGGGAGGTCGAAGAAGACAAAGCGATAATGGCGCCTGAGCAATCCCACCAGGTCGGAGAGGAAGGCCATCTCGCGGTTCGCCGGGGTCGCGGTGGCCGCGGAGACCTGCCCGTCAGGGGGGAGCCGGGTGTCTATGCGGTCCGCAGAGCCCGCCAGGACCTTGAGGGAGGACTCCTGGTGCTGGCCGAGATGGGTCTCGATGACGTTGATGTCCAGTTCGGCGGCGAAGCTGGCCAGGTCGGCGATGTTGCCGTGAGGGCCCTCGGAGCGGCCGGATGCCAAGTCGAGCATAAGCGGCACATTTCCGTACTGCCCGTAGAAGTCCACCAGGAGGACTTCGTCGGGAAAGTGCTTGGCGAAGCTGACGGCGAGGTTGGTGGCGAGCGTGGTCTTGCCGATGCCGCCCTTAGCGCCTGTGATGGCGATGGTGATGGGCATCTTCATCGGGTCGGTGATCAGCTCGTATTCGGGCTCGCGGCGCAGGTTGCTCAGTTCGGCCAGGCCCGTCAGCGTCTCGAGAAGGGCCTCGGGCGCGCACTGGGTGGAGAGCACGGCGCGTGCCCCGGCGCGCAGGGCCCGCGTGGTCACCTCATCATTGCCCAGGCGGTCGGGCTCCACCAGCAGTACCGGCGAGACGTTGGGAGCAGCCAGAGCCATCATCTGGCAGGCCTCGTAGCCGTTCATCCCCGGCAGTTCCTCGTGCACGAGGATGACGTCCGGGGCCAGTTGGCGCGCCATCTGGGCCGTCTCCAGGCCATCGCGCGCGTAGCCGACGATTTCCACCGTCTGCGCGCCCGGCCCGCCCAGACCAGCGGCGGAGGCCAGCCCTCGCTGGAGGGCACCCGCCGTCCCCGGCTGGGACTCGGTGATGATGACTCGGATGGTGCGCTGGGTCTCTTCAGACATCCGACAACCGACCTCCGACTACCGACTACCGACTGCCGACGCATCGCCAACGACTAACAACACACCCGGTAGGGCGGGCTTCCAGCCCGCCATGCGGGTCGTCTTTGCCTCGTTGGCGGGCTGGAAGCCCGCCCTACTGGTTGTTGGGTGCCCATTCCCGGCCGTTATCGCTTTCTGCCCAGCAACCGGCGCAGGTCATCTGCGCTGAGATCGGCCTGTCTCAGAATCCCTCGCAACGTTCCCGCCAGCAGGTCTTTGCTCCCGTGTACCGGGACGACGGCCACTCGCTCTCTCGCTCGGTGAATCATTACAATGTGGCTCCCCCGCTGGCGCTCGATCTCGAAGCCTCCGCGTTGTAGTGCGCTCACGACTTCGCGCCCCGACACTACGGGGAGCTTAGGCAACAGGCATTTCCTCCTCGACAGTCAACCTATAGACGGAAGCCTCAGGCGCCTTGCCCAGGTCTATCGTCACAGCCTGCAGGTCCGGCGGTGGCGGCTTGCCCAGGGCCTGGAGGCCGTCCAGATAGGCCAGGATGGCCTCTTCCGCCATGCTCAGCGCTTCAGGCAAGCTCTCTCCAAAGGTGGCGCAGTCGTTGAGCGCCGGCACTGTGACCGAATACCGCCCGTCCCTCTCAGGCACTACCACGACCGTGTAAGTCTGTTTCACTCAACTCGCCTCCCGCCTCTGCCGTCCCCCATTGCCTATTGCCCCTTGCCCGCCGTTACTGTTCTGTGCCCGCTCCCTTGGGCACCGGCCAGTGCCCTTCCTTGTCCAACTCGATCTCCGCCAGCGGTGGCTGATGGCCGAAGGTGAAGACCTGCTCAGGGGTGAGCCCCTCAGGCACCGGAATCGGATGCAGGGGCTTGCCCTCCTCGTCCAGGATCTGCGGCAGCACCAGGATTATCAGCTCGCTCTTGTTGGTGATGAAGGTATCGTGCCTGAAAAGTTGGCCGATGATGGGAAGGTCGCCCAGGATCGGGATCTTGTCCACGGCCTTGGACTGCTCGGACTGAAGCAGCCCGCCGATGGCCAGCACGCCGCCATCGGGGACCGTGATGATGGTCTGTGTCTTGCGCGTGCGCATCGCGGGCAGCAGTATCCCGCCCACGGTCACAGCATTGCCCCAGTCGAGGGTGCTGACCTCCGGCGCGACCTCCAGAAGCACATTCTCGTTGTCCGGGCTGATGGTCGGGCTCATCTTCAGCAGCACACCGTAATCCTTCCACTCGATGGTGACGGCGGCAGCGCCTCCGACGCCCGCCTGAGCGACGGGGATCGGTATCTGGCCGCCGACGAGGATGGAGGCCTCCTCGCCGTCATTGACCAGCAGGTTGGGCTCGGAGAGGATGCGTGCCCTCTGCTTGGCGACCAGGGCGTGTATCTGCGTGCCCCACTCGTACAGGCGGCGCCAGCCCAGGCCCGCAATGTTACCGAACAGGAAGGGCTGCGGGCGGAACTCCGCATTAACGAACCGCGTCCCGCCGTACTGCCCCCAGTCCACGCCCAGGTTCTCGGTGGCGCCGCGGTTGATGTCCACTACCTTGACCGCCACCATCACCTGCCGCTTGTCGGGCTCCACGATGGTCAACAGATTGACGATGGGCACCCGACCCTCGAAGAGCGCCAGCACCTGGGCCACCTGCTTCTGCCGCTCCTCGGAGGGCACCGAGCCCTCCAGCATCAGCGCCTCCTCGCCCACGATCGTGACGGTCATTTTCCCGTCAGCGCCCAGGGCCGCCTGAAGCGTGCTCTGCGCAGTCGCCAGGTCCGGCTTCGGCGGGACGACCTGCACCAGGTTTATCGTCTGCGCCTGGGGCGCGAAGGCCGCCAGGAGCCCGTTAACGCGCTCAAGCTCCTCTGCGCTTGACACCTGCCCGTCCACGGCCACGAGGTTCCCCTGGAGCGGCCAGACGCGGAAGCCCTCGCCCAGGACCTTCTGTATCTGCGCGACGGGCGCCTGGTCCGCCAGGGTCTCCCCCTTGACGCAGATCATATCCACGACCTTGAGGCCTTCAGAGAAGGCGCCGATGAGCTGGCGGGCCCGCAGGACCTGCTCGTAGTCATCCAGCTCGCCCTCGATCAGCAGCGAGGTCTCCCCCCAGGCGGTGGTCTTGAGCCTTTCATCAAGCACCTTGCTCAGGGCTCCGGCCGCCCGCGCGGAGGCTGACAGGTACATCCCCTCCACGGTGACCATGCTGATCACCTGGGCCTGGTCGTCGGAGAAGGCGTCCAGCAGGCTATTGAGGTTGCGGAGGGCCACCTCGTCCTTGACCTGCCCCTCGACTACGACGGTGGTTGCGCTGAAGGCGCGTACCGACAGCGCCGGCCCCAGGGATTTCTTCAGCTCCCGGGCGCGCAGCTCCGCCGGCGTGTTACCCACCACGCTGACGGCGAGCTTATGCAGACCCCGCGCATCCCAGACGTAGAGCATCGTCTCTCCCAGATTCACGCCACGCACGATCAGCTCGGTTTTCGACACCACGCTCACATCAGCGATCTCGGGGTATACCACCGCCACGCGCTTCATACCTTGAAACCTCATGATTATGCTGCGGTACTGCTCGAGCACCAGCGCCTGCGAACTCTCGACCGGACCGGCCGTCTTGACCCACGTCGGCGTCGGCCGGCACGCCGGCGGGCAGTCACCAGCCCATACGGGGGCTGCGGCGGCGACCAGAGCGACGGCAGCTACGACAGCTACACGACACATTCGTTGATGCTTGCTGCGATCTGTGCTGCTCATTCTATTGCACCTCCAGCCGGGCGAGTACTGACTGTGCGGATGGCTGCGATTTGCCGAGCACCGATTCACGTCAGAACAGGATGGACAGGATGAGACGGCAATAAACAGGATGGACA
>CBFDBV010000377.1:0-4896 GCA_965603135.1 uncultured bacterium | reverse complement strand
ACCGGCCATACTCCTCGGCCAGTTCCACGATGCGAACCCGCAGTCGGGCTTCCTCATCCGATATCGCGCGCTTGCGCCGCTGCGTCGAGGGCACCTGACCCAGCACCCGACACGCCCTGCGCTCTGATACCAGCTCCCACCCCAGCACCTCACGAACCTGCTGCACTGCCGGGCGGCCAAAGGCCGCCCGGCGCTTCGCCGGGCTCAGGAGTTTCCCGACGCCGCCTCTTTCAGGATCGCGAGGTCCAGCGCCTGCTCAGCCAACAGCTTCTTAAGCTGAGCGTTCTCCTTCTCCAGCTCCTTGAGGCGCTTGGCCTGATCCACCCTCATGCCGCCATACTCGGACCGCCAGCGATAGTACGTCTGCTCGGTCACGCCGATCTTCTTGCACGCCTGGGCCACCGTCGCACCTGTGGCCAACTCCACCTCCGCCTGCCTGAGCTTGTTGATGATCTGCTCGGGCGTGTGCCGTCTACTGCTCATCTCGCTGCCTCCCTATTGCCTCCAGGTGCTCCCAATACTAACATGACACCTGGACCGATTATTGGGGGGCAGTACAGGGAGGTGGTTGCGAGCGCCCGTCGCATTTGCATGGAGCGGGCGATCACCCGGCGAGGGCTGAGGCCGGGGTTCGGCCATCTCATCAGTCAAGGTTGCGGGCGACGGGAGCTCTGTGCATGAGCGCACTGCGACGGGACATGATGGTGTTCGCGGCGATCGGGATTCTGCTGGGGGCATCATGGCTGCTGGCGGAGGCACAGACCCTGACCGTCAGCGAGACGGACGCTGAGGTCCTACAGCGCAACTGGGACGCGATCCGCGCGCGCGGTCTGCGCCTGTTGCCGGTGCCCAAGCAGATACGCTTCGAGGGTCAGCCGGTGGTGCTGGCCGGGCAGGGCAGCCGGCAAGTGGCGATCGTGCTGGCCGGGGATTCTGAACCTGGTAGAATCGCGGCCAACGAGATTGTCTCCCGCATGGAGGACTTCTCGGTCGAGGCCGACATCCCCATGATCGCCGCGCCCCGGGAGGGTGCTTGGAACATCGTCATCGAGGACGCCTGGCCGGGCACGTTCACCCGCGACGATACCCGTCCCCCCGAGGCGAAGCAGAGCGAGCAGGCGTACGGATTGTACCCTCGTGCGGACGGCATCGTGCTTGCCGGGCAGGGCGAGATAGGGATGATGTATGCGGCGGTGACTCTGCGCTGGCTCATCGAGGAGCAGGGCGGCAAGGTGCTGTTGCATCCGGCGGCGGTGGTGGACTGGCCGGACTACAAGAACCGGCACGTGGGCTCGCTGCTGGCGCCCTACCACACCTGGTCAGTGGGTAGCGATCCCGAGGCGCATCTGGCCAACATGCGCGGCTACATCGACTGGCTCTTCCGGCTCAAAGCCACGGGCACGTTCCGCCACAGCATTGGCTCCCAGAGGTACTCGAGTCTGCCCGACCAGGTCCCCAGCTCCCCCGAGGCCCGCGCCTGTGCGCGGATCGTGAGCGACTACGCGCGCGCACGCGGGATCGTCACGATGCATAATGGCAGCGTGCGCCTGGGGACCAGCCCCGAGGACGATGATCGCCCGGGCTTCGACCAGATGATGCTCGACCGGGGGCGCAATCACTACCACTCGTGGGCGCGCCACGACCTGCACCTCAACAAGGCCCGCAACATGGCGGCTTTCTGCCGCGAGTCCGGCTTCGATCTGGCCTTCATCCATGCAGTGGACAGCGGGGGGATCCTGGACCCCGAGATGTGGTCACACCGGGACGCGCTGACGCGCGAGAAGTATGGCGATGATCGCGTGTCGGCGGACGCGGACATGTTCAACATCTACGCGGAGCAGTTCGAGCGGGCCGGCGCCGAGATCGTCTTCGTCGCCTACCCATACTCCGCGGAGTATCTGTCCGAGGAGTTCGTGATGAGCAGGTTGGGGCTGCCGGACACGCAGCAGGGCCGCGAGCGCGCCCGCGAGCTGGTGGCCGGCATGACTGCGTGGATGCGCGGGGTCAACGAGAAGGTGGCGCCCGGCGTGCGCATCTGCATCCGCGAAGCGCCGCGCGCGGACATGTTCCGCTTCTTCGCGGGCTACCCGCAGCGCCCCATGTGGGTCTACTGGGAACTCACCCACTACCGCAACAGCATCTACCCGCTCGTGACCACCAACGTTCGCTGCATTGGGGCGGGCTACTCTCCCGACCGGCCCGCCGAGGACATCCTGTGGGCCAACGACATCGACTACCTGTGGTTCAGCGAGCCGCTGCGGGTGGCGGCCTGCGAGTGGGCGTGGAACACCCGCTTCCCCGGCAGCGCTCCGTACGATCCGGCGTACATGCGCGGCGGTGAGGCAGAGGTGAACGATCAGGCCGCGCTGGACATCGTGGCCGAGCGGGCGGCGGTCGGCATGTGGGGCGGCGAGACCGGGGCGCTCATGCAACGGGCCCTCGCCACTCACATGAGCTGGCGCGTGGCGGTTGACCCGAAGAAGACGACAGAGAGGCTGCCGGCGAGCGTGCTGCCGCCGCTGGTGCGCAAGAACCGGCAGGCCGTGCGCGAGTCCTGTGACGCCATGGACGAGCTGTGGCAGCTCGTGCAGGAGGCGCGGGCGGAGGGCCGCAGCCTGATGGACGGCTTCTCCTACCCGTTCTTCGTGCAGTTCTACGCCATGACCAAGGCCGCCAGGGCGTACGCGGATGTGCACCTGCGCGAGCTGCAGGCCATGGAGGCGATCCGGTCCGCCGACATGCCGCAGGCGATCCAGGAGATCGCCGAGGGACGCGATGAGCTGGCCGCGAACGTGGATGCGTACCGGCGGACGATGGCCGAGTTGGCCGACGAGCCCCGGGTCATGCGCCATGAGGACCTGAAGGCGCACTGGCGGACGCGCCTGGAGGGGCAGCTCATGGCCCCGGACTTCGCCGCCCTGGCCGCTCGCCACCGTGCTCTCGAGGCGGGCAGCGACCGACCCTTCCCGGAGGACAACGTGGCCGGTTGGTTCAGGGACGGGTTAGGCCAGCGCGCGCTGACCGCGGCGGGAGCCAGCGGCGAGCTTGAACTCGACGGTGTCCTGGCCGAGCCAGACTGGCGGGCCGCGCCGCGCATCGATCAGTTCGTAGGGCACAAGCAGTACAAGGTCATGTCCATGCCCTGTGAGGCCCGGCTGCTGTACGACGGCGAGCACCTGTACCTGGGCGCGCGGCTGATGCAGCCCCTCATCGGTGGCATCGACGAGCCGCAGCGCCCGGGCGATGACTACTCCTTCACCGAGCAGGTGGAGCTGCTGCTGGTGCCCGGTGAGCCGGGCGCCGAGAACCTGTACCAGTTCGTGGTGGACACGGCGGGCAATCTCTTCACCATGCGCAGGCTGGCGCTCGCCCAGGGCGCCGAGCAGGTGACCCAAGGCTGGGACTCGGGGGCGATGGCGGCGGTGCACAGGGGTGAGGACGGCTGGTCGCTGGAGCTGGCGATATCGCTCGAGGCCCTCGGCAAGCCCGCCCGCGGGACCTGGCACGCGGTCATCGCGCGCGATCTGGTCATGTCCCTTGAGCCGCGCCGCGTGGAGACCTACGCATCGGCCTTCTTTGACGGGCGAAGCTACCACACCGCCGAACTACATTCGCCGCTGCGGTTCGTGTCCGCTCCCGAGGGCGCCGACGAACCGCCGGGACTGCACGTGACCGACCCGGCGATGCAGACGCGCACCACCGGGCAGGGGCAGGGCAGCGAGGTGTCATTCGGCGTGGCGGTGGAGACACGCCACCCCCTGCGAGATGTCGTCATCGGGGCCGAGGTCGTCGACAGGGAGGATCGCGTGCTGGGTCATGCGGAGGTGGCGCGCCGGGATGTGGTGAGCCTGAAATACGCCACGCCCCGGCCGGTGCTGATCCAGCTTGAGAACGTGCATGAGGGCGTGAGGCTGAGGGTCGCGCTGACCTGGGTGACGCTGGCGGGCGAGCGCGGGTCGGCGCAAAGCGAGGTCATCGTCGGGGACGTGCAGGCGGCCGTGCCCGAGGAGGCGCTGTTCACCGAGGGCGTCACGGCGGGCGCCAGGGCCACGACCGTGCCGGTGCACCTGCCGGTTCAGGTCGATGGCGAGCGTCTGCTCTCGTTCGAGCGCGGGACCATCGAGTTCTGGCTGCGCCCGCGGGTTGACATGGCGGTTGGCCCCGAGCGCTGGGGTGAGCGCTTCCTGTACCTCTTCCACTACGGTCCGCAGCTTGATCCCGGGCGTAGCTCGCCGGCGCGCAATAGCCTGACAATCTGCCACGAGAAGAAGGGGTGGATCAGCTTCGCCCTGTACGGTCCGGACGGCGACCGGCGCCTGGTGCACTCCCGGCTGCCGGGCTGGATGGCCGGCGAATGGCACCATCTGGCGTGTACCTGGGACCTTGATGATGCCGGGCGGTCCCGCCTCGGTCTCTACCTTGACGGCAGGCAAAGCTCCGAGCGCCAATGGGGCCGCAAGGGTGGCGTCGAGGACCACACCCCGATGGTCATGGCCGATGGTGCCTACCTCGCGCAGCTGGGCTGCCTAAATTCGGGGCGTCGCGTAGCGGAGGCCGACTTCGACGAACTCAGGATATGGGATGCCCCCCGCTACGACGAGGACTTCGTGCCCGAACGCGAGACCGCCACGCCTCTGCCCGAGGGGCTCGCGCACCTGGGCTTTGAGGGCGGCTTCGCGGCCTGCTTCCGCTCCGGAGCCAGAGAGGCGACCGTCAAGGCGACCGCGGGGTCCACCGTTCGCTGACGGGCGCAACGGCGCCTGTCACCTACGCGCACGCGCTGGTCGAGCGCTGGCGGAACCACTACAACACGGTGAGGCCGCACAGCTCACTGAACTATAGACCCCCGGCCCCGGAGGCGCGCCAGCCCTGGGCTCCGGGCCTCGCTCCGCTCGG
>CBFDBV010000376.1:0-4898 GCA_965603135.1 uncultured bacterium | reverse complement strand
GCAGAACCCGTTGTAGCTCGCAGGGGCGGCGCCTCACCTGCCAGCGGCCCTCCCCCTGAGGTTACCAGATGAGCAAGTGCAGCGATGCTGACTACGGTCTCGGCGTCATCGGCGCTGGAGTGATGGGCGGCGCGCTCGTCGAAGCTGCCCTTCAGGCCGGCGTGCTGGAGCCTGCGCGCGTCATTGCCTCCGACATCAGCGAGTACCGGCGCAAGGCCATCGAGGCTCTCGGCTGCGCGGCCACCGACGACAACCATCGGGTCGTGCGTAGCTCTGAGACAGTCCTGGTCGCCGTCAAGCCCCAGGTGCTCAGAGTCGTCCTCGGCGAGTTGCGCGAGGACTTCGCAGAGGGGCAACTGCTCATCTCCATCGCCGCCGGGCTCTCGCTGGCGACCCTCGCCGACGTCGTCGGGTCTACCCCCAGCCTGGTGCGGGTGATGCCGAACATCTGCTGCACGGTGGGCGCAGCAGCCTCCGCCTACGCGGTTGGCGACGGCGTCACGGGGGCTCAGGAGCAGTTCGTGCGGGAGTTACTGAGCGCTGCCGGCGAGGTGGTGTCGGTTCCCGAGGGCCTCCTGGATGCAGTGACGGGCCTTTCGGGCAGCGGTCCGGCGTTCGTGGCGATGTTCATCGGAGCCCTGGCCGACGGCGGCGTCGCGGCGGGTCTGCCGCGTGCCGAGGCGCAGAGACTGGCCGCGCAGACTGCTCTGGGCGCTGCGCGTTGGCTGCTGGCGAACGATGCCAAGCCGGCGGCCCTCAAGGACTTGGTGTGCTCGCCGGGAGGCACCACTATCGCCGGGGTGCGCGCGCTGGAGGCCGGCGGCTTTCGCTCGGCCGTCATCGAGGCCGTGGTGGCCGCGGCCCGGCGCGCCGAGGAGTTGGGAGGTTGAAGGAGCGCCGCTCTCCCGCTCCGTCCTCATCGTGCTAGGGCCCCAGCTCGCACACCTCATCCGTATCGCCTTCGGCATCTTCTATCTGCTGCTGTTCGCCCGCGTGATTCTGAGCTGGCTCAATCTTCCGCCGTACCATCCCATCCCGCGCCGCTACGGACCGTTCCTTCACGCCGTCACCGAGCCTCTGCTCCGGCCCATCCGCCGTGCGCTGCAACGCTATCAATACGCCTCGCGCATTGACTTCTCGCCCCTGGTGCTCTACCTCTTACTCCTGGTCGCGGAGAACCTGATCCTGCGCGTCGTGTGCGTGTACTAGCCGATCGCTGACCAGCCCCACGCGGAGAGCGTGTCACATGGCCTATCATCCCGCCATCGGCGACATTCGGAGCCAGCTTCCTCGCGTGGCCCTTATTGCTGCGATGCTGGCGGCGGCCGCGACGCTGCTGGCGCTGGGCACAGAGGGCCCGTCCCTTCCCCCCGACCGCTGGTATCGCCTCTCGGGCCGGCACGTGATGCACGCGGACATCGCCTTCCGCTTCGGCCTCTGGCTGGAGCAGCTCGGCTACCGTCTGCCCTCATATGTGCAGCGACATGCGCGGCTCACCACCGAACAAGCGATCTCGGTCTACGAGCGCCAGGCGCTGACGGACGTGCCCAACCCTGGGGCCGTCTACCGTCTCGGCGTCATCTACGGCCATCGCGGCTATCACAGGCAGGCCGAGCACTACTTGACCTGGGCGGTAGCCCTGGACGAGGCGAAGAGCGACCTATACTACGCCCTGGCCCAGGTCTACTCGGATGAGCCGGGCGCGCCTGCCGATGACCTCGAGGCGCAGGAGGCCGTCCTCGCCGGCCAGGTCGGCTGGCTTGCCGACATCACTCTGCGCGACTACCACGAGCGGCTCGGCAACCCGGAGCAGGTAGAGGATATCGAGAGACGGCAGGCCCAGCGCACGCGCCTCTTCGGCCTCTCCCTGTGCGTGCTGGGCATCGCGCTGGCCGCCCTGATGCTGCTGGGGCTGACGCTGCTGGTCATATCCGCGATGCGCTACGGCTTCAGCCTGGTCCCGCCGCGGCGAAAGCCCCAACTGCCCTTCCTGGTGCCCTGGACCTTCATAGATGTCGCCGAGATCGTTGCCCTGCTTCCGTTTGCCCTGGTCGTGGTGGGCGTCAGCGCGGCCTCACTGTGGGCCCAGGCCAGCGCTCAGTGGACCTGGCCGCTCGCCCGCCCGTTGCTGGTCACGGCCCAGTACCTTGGCGTCGCAGCGCTCTGTCTGATCGTCATCTTCAAGCGCGTGCGCGCGCGCAGCTCTGCGCCCTCGCGCTCTCTGGGCCTGCGCGCTGCCCGACCGCTGCGCCTGATCGGCGCCGGCATCGCCGGCTATGCCGTGTTCATCGCGCTCATCTCTCTGCTGGCAGTGGTGCTGCGGGGCATGCTGGGCGAGGTGCTGCCGCTGGCTTCCTCGGTCGAGGAACTCATCGGCTCCCCGCACAGCACCGGCGAGTTGATCATCTACGCCGTCCTGGTGTGCGTCATCGCGCCCATCGTCGAAGAGATCATCTTCCGCGGCTATGTGTACGCGGGCATCCGCCGCTTCTTGCGGCCCCCTCAGGCGATGCTGCTGGGCGGGCTGATCTTCTGGGTGGTTCACTTCAACCCCACCGCGCTGCTGGTCATCACCCTCATCGGCATCATGCTGTGCTATCTCTACGAGCGCACGCGCTCGCTGCTGCCGGGCATGGTCGCACACGGGCTGCACAATGCCATCGTGCTGGTCGCCCTGGTCGTGCACTCGATCTGAGGCCGCGCCGTGGGGGATGCTGCTGGTGTCATCGGGGGGAGTTCGCGTCAAGCTCAAGGTCATTCCCAACGCGCCCAGGGACGAGATCGTGGGATGGCGCGGAGACGCACTCACGGTGAAGGTCGCTGCTCCGCCCGTCGAGGGCAAGGCCAACCGCGCGCTTATCAAGTTCCTGGCCGAGGTGCTCGGTGTGCGGCCCGCGGAGGTGAGCATCCTCCAGGGAGAGACCTCGCGGAGCAAGAGCGTGCACATCGCGGGCATCTCCGCCGCCCAGGCGCGCCAGCGCCTGAAGCAGCTTACGGGCTGACCGTGCCTGAGCGCTCGCCCGCGGCGCCCACCCTCACCACCCGATTCATCGCCGGGTAGTGGTCCTCGGAGATGAGCGTGCGGCGCACGTGGCCGTCGGGCTGACGCACCTCGCGGTAGGTCGCCACCAGGAAGCCGGGCCGCCCGGGATTCACGATGCGCCTCACGCCGCCTGGGAGGGTGGGGTCGAGCAGCGTCACCATCTGCGGCCGGAGCACGGCGCGCACCTTCGTGCACACGGCCGTCGGCGCCGCCGCGGCGTGTCCCCCTATGAGGGCCACCCTCAGCCCGTCGCCCTCGATGCTGCCGGCGATGGTCACCGGCTGCTCCCCCGTGTTCCGCAGCCGCAGGTCAATGTTGCTGAAGGCGACCGCCGCGTCCCGCCCCGGCGGCACGTAGGCAGGGGGCCAGTGATGCCGGTGCCGCTCGATTATCTCGAGCCCCGCGGCCAGCGCCGCGTTGTACAGCGTGGTCGAGGTCTGACAGACCCCGCCGCCCCAACTGCGCACCAGCTCGCCGTCGTAGCTGACCAGCGCCTTCTCGTAGCCGCGGTCGGCGGTCCAGGGCCCGACCGCCTGGTTGAAGGAGAAGGTGGCCCCGGGGCGGATCACCGCGCCGTCAATCGAGGCCAGCGCCAGCCGCGCGTTGTGAATCTGAGCCGGCGTGCGACCGCGCAGGCTGGTCACGAAGCTGGCCATCTCGCCCGGGCGCTCTGCCGCCGCGATCAGCCCCACCATCAGCACCGCGGCGCCTCCGGCCGCAAGTGCGGCGATGATCCTCGTCCACGTCCCCTTGCTCCCTCTCATTGCCCTCAATCCGTGATCTTCAGCGTGCTCTCGGCGCCGCTGGCGCGCGTCTCGGGGTCGTACATGCAGTACAGGTGCGTCGGCAGCGCGCAGAAGGTCCCCGGAATCGTCGCGCGCAGATGATACTTGATGACCCGCTCGCCTGCCGGCAGCGTGCGGGCGAAGAACCCGATGCGCTCATCCCGCACATCGGTGTCAGACCACCAGTTTCGCCAGGACCAGCGATCCAGGCCCCCGCGCTCGGCGACCTCGAAGCCGGCGGGCAGCGGCTCCTCGATGATGACGTGCTCGGCCGCCTTCCCGGCCGTTATCGTCAGCTTCACCAGCACGCTGTCGCCGCTCTTGAAGCTGTCGCGCGGCGTCTTCGAGGGCATCGGCCGCAGCGTCCCCAGCTTCGGATCGGTGCGCGTGACCACCTTGTAGTACTCGCGCCGCACGCTGATGTTTGCGGCGGAGACCACCTCCGCGAAGTGCTCCTCGCGCAGCGTCTGCCGGAAGTCCAACGAGTAGTACAGGTTGCCGCGCCCGGTGCTGGTAGCTTCCTTGGTGATGACCAGCTTATTCGCCCCCGCGCGCAGCTTCTCGGCCGGCACTTCGATGACCATCTCCGGGGCAAAGACCTCCGCCCTGGTCATATGCTTGCGCGCGAGCTGCTCATCGTTGAGTGCTACGGTCGCGATGAAGTCCGGCTCCATCTCCCCGGTGAGCCGGACGAAGTCAACGAGCGCGTACAGCACCATCGCCGTGTCGCGCGTGGAGAGCCAGTGATCGCCCCGCCGCTCGTGCATCAGCCATCTGACGACCTTGTATATGCGCCGGTCCTTCGGGTTGATCGCCAGCGCCGCCTTCAGACACAGCGCCGTCGTCTCGTAGCTCTTGTACCCGCTGCCCCACCAGCAGAACGCGTCGGTCTCCTTGACCCGCCGCCAGAGATCGTCTCGCCCCATCGCGCTGACCCCGAGCGCGAGCGTCCTGCACGCCAGCGCGTAGTCGCTCAGGTGTTTGCGTCGCAGACGGTGAGCGGCCTGCTCTACCAGGTCCTGCCGATCCGCCAGCGCCGCCGCGTACATCCCGAAGGCCACGTCCTCGGC
>CBFDBV010000375.1:0-4915 GCA_965603135.1 uncultured bacterium | reverse complement strand
CGCACCACCCCGGCATCTTCACCTGGGTGGACGCCGAGCTGCGCACGATCATCGCGGCCGACTATCCCCGCCTGGGCATCACCGTCGAGAAGGAGTTGCACCGCGCCATCGAGGAGCGCTACCCTCAGGTCCGTCAGGAGATAGTTGACCTCATCGAGGAGAAGTATCCGGAGTTGCTGGAGAGGCTGCGCGAGGGCGGAGCCGAGGGCGACACGGCCACCGAGACGGCCGCCCTCATTCGCGAGAAGCACCGTGGCCTGCTCGACGACGTCCTGGCCCTGCTCAAGGAGCGGCACCCTGGCCTGCTGCAGTATGTGCAGCAGCAGGTGATCGCCCAGCACCCGGGGCTGCTGGCGGACCTGGCGGCGGTGCTCGTCGAGCGCTACCCGGAGATGACGACGGAGGTGACAGCGGCGCTCGCGGAGAAGCACCCTGAGCTGCTGCCCGGTCTGATCGAGATACTCACGACACCGCCCGCCCCGCCCGTGGACGTAGTGGACGAGGAGCCACCGGAGTGAAACGCTGTAGACGCCAACGCACGTGGCGAATGAAAGGGCCGAGGCGTCGTGCCTCGGCCCTTTTTCGTGTCTGCTCGTTTGACGGACAGTGATCGCTCAATCGAGGCAACGCGCGGTCGCGCTCAACGCTGCGCTCCGCGCGATCAGTCGAGCTTCTTGGCCGCTTTCTCGGTCTCTTGCTTGGCCTTCTCCTTGACCTTGGAGGCGCTGTCGCCGTCGTCGCCGTCCTTGCGTCGCTTGCCATTGCCGCGGCCGTAGTCGTTGACGTGGAAGCCCTTGCCCTTGAACACGATGGCGGGCGGGGTGAACACCCGCTCCAGCTTGCCACGACAGCCGTTGCGCCGGCAGGTCTTCGGGGGCTTCTCGTCGAAGCCGTGCCGCACTTCGATGACGTGACCGCACTTTCTGCACTTGTATACGTAGATCGGCATGCTCAGGCGATGCCTCCTGTTGCGCAAAGCGAAGTTGTCAGATGAGTATACCATCGCCGCTGGCGAGAGTCAAGCTTGGCAGGCGTGTTAGCACTCGCAGCCTGAGAGTGCTAACCAGCGCGGAAGATGAGCGGAGGTAGGTGGGGACAGTCAGCCCGCCTGGGCGGGTTGACTGTCCCCCTTCTCCCAAGCCTACGAAAGCATGGTGAGCAGCGTATGACGAGAGAGGACATCGCCGCGCTCTACCGTCTCCAGCAGATTGACAGCGCCATCGCCGAGCGCGAAGCCTTGCTCGCGGGCCTCGACGACGGTAGCGCGGCTCAGACCGAGCTGGACCAGCAGCAGGCGAGGTTGCAGGAGGCGCAGGAGAGACTCCGCCAGCAACAGGCCGGGCACCGCGACCTGGAGCTGGAGCTAAAGGGCGTAGGTGAGGAGAAGCGCGAGAAGCACGAGCGGGCCTACGGGGGCGCGGTCTCCAATGTCAAGGAGTTGTCGGCGCTCGAACAGAAGCTCCAGGAGCTGGCGCGCAATGAGGACCGCCTGGAGGAGAAGATACTGACGCTCCTGGACGAGATCGAGGGAACCGAGGCGGAGCTGGCGCAGCAGCAGACGCTCGTGGACGATCTCGCTGGCAGGTTGCGCGAGATCACCACCACCAACGAGCAGCAGACCCAGCGCGCTCGCAAGGAACTCGACGAACTCCGGGCCGGACGCGAGGAGTTGGCCCCGACGATAGATGGCGGCCTGCTGCGGCAGTACGACGAGCTGCGAGCCAGGCTGGACGGGGTGGCGATGGTCGCGGTGGAGGGACGGGTCTGCACGGGCTGTAACGTGGCGCTCCCGCGCAGCACGGAAGTCCGCGGTCGCCGGGGCGATACCGTCGTCAAGTGCGAGAGCTGTCGGCGAATGCTGTTCTTCGGCCAGGAGAGCGAGTGAGGGATAGCAGTAATGGACGAGGAGATTCTCGATCGGCTGCGCGAGTTCCACGGGCACCTGGGGCCGTTCGCGATGTTGGGCTATCGCGCGGGCAAGCTCGCGCTTTATGAGCTGGCGGCGACCGGGCACTTCGGGCTGCGCGCGCGCGTCACCTGCCCGCCGCACACGCCCGAATCGTGCTTCGCGGACGGCGTTCAATACAGCACCGGCTGCACGCTGGGCAAGTGCAACATCGAGATGGTGCCGGCTGAGGCGGTCTCCCTCACCGTGACGCTCGATGAGGCGGCTTCGCTGACGGTGACCCCGCGCCGGGAGGTCATAGAGAAGTTCGGCCCGTGGATGGCGGAGGCGGACGACGAGACCGCGGCCCGTCGCGTCGCCGGGATGCGGGACGAGGACCTCTTCGAGCCGGGCGAGTGAGCGCGGGTCACTCGCTCTCCGCCCCGGGGGGCTGGTAAGCGGGGGTGTGTGAGAGGGCGAGATCCTCGAAGCGGCCGGTCTCCAGGTAGGCTACCCGCTCCGCCACGTTCACCACGTGATCCGCTACGCGCTCGAGATAGCGCGCCACCAGCAGCAGGTGCGTCGCCTGCAAGACCAGCCTCGGGTCTCGGCGCATGTACTCCACCAGCTCACTGAGCAGGTGGTACCAGATACGGTCAACCTCGTCGTCCTCCTCCACCAGCTTGCTCACCAGATCCAGGTCGTGATTGACGAAGGCCTCGGCGGCGTTGCGCACCATGGTCTCTGTGACTTCGGCCATCCTCGGGATGTCTTCCAGCGGCTTGAAGTACGGCTCTCCGGACAGGACCTTCGCGCTTCTGGCGATGTCCACCGCGTAGTCCCCGACCCGCTCGAAGTCCGCGATGATCTTCAGGGTCGTGACGATCGTACGCAGGTCCTTCGCCATCGGCTGCTGGAGTGCCAGCAGCCGCATGCAGTCTTGCTCGATCTCAAGCTCCAGGTCGTCGGCGACGTCATCCTCCACGATCACCCGGTCGGCGAGTTCCGCGTCCTGCTTGACGAGGGACTGCATGGCGCGCGCCAGCATCTCGCTCGTGAAGCTGGCCAGCCGGCACACCTTCTTCTCCACCTCGGCGATCTGTGCCTCGAAGCTCTCGCGTGTGCGGCGCATCTGCAACACCTCCCATCTCTCTTAGGCCCGGCCTATCCGAAGCGTCCGCGCACGTACGCATCTGTGCGCTCGTCGCGCGGGTGCTCGAATATGTGCGGGGTCTCGTCGAACTCGATCAGCTCCCCCAGCAGGAAGAACCCGGTGCGGTCCGAGACCCGCGAGGCCTGGTACATATTGTGCGTCACTATCACGATCGTGTAGCTCTTCTTCAGCTCCAGCATCAGTTCCTCGATGCGGAAGGTGGCGGTCGGGTCCAGGGCCGAGCACGGCTCATCCATCAGCACCACCTCCGGCGCCACCGCCAGGCAGCGAGCGATGCACAGCCGCTGCTGCTGGCCCCCCGACAGGTCAAGTGCCGACCGCCTCAGCTTGTCCTTGACCTCATCCCACAGTCCGGCCTGCTGGAGGCTGCTCTCCACTATCTCGTCGGCCTCGCCGGCTGACACTCTTCCCCGCAGGCGAGGGCCGTAGGCGACGTTGTCGTAGACGGACATCGGGAAGGGGTTCGGCTGCTGGAAGACCATCCCGACGCGGCGGCGCAGCTCCACGACGTCGGTCTCCGGCAGGTAGACGTCCTGCCCATCCAACAGAACCTGCCCCTGGGTGCGAGCGCCGTCGATCTCGTCGTTCATCCGATTCAGCGCGCGGAGGTAGGTGGACTTGCCGCAGCCCGAGGGGCCGATGAGCGCGGTTATCTCGTTCGCGCCGATCTTCAGGTCCACGTCCTTGATGGCGCGGAAGTCATCGTAGTAGACGTCAAGGTGCCGCGTCTCCAGCTTGAGGCGCTTGGGGAAAGCGGCGATCGCCTCCGCCTCCGAGAGGCCGGGCTCGCGAAGCGCGGCCCCATCTCGCCCGATTCCAGCGGTCGTGTCGCCAGCCAACTCCCTACCTCCTTCTCCTGCGCAGGCGTGCCCGCCAGGCGATGGCGACGCCGTTGACCGCCATCACGAAGGCCAGCAGCACCAGCGCCGTGCCCCACTTCAGCCTCGGCGGCGCGCCCGGCACCTGGGTGGCCAGCGCGTAGACATGATAGGGCAGCGCCATCACCTGATCGTGGATGCCGCCGGGCAGGTGGGGCATGTAGAAGGCCGCGCAGGTGAACAGTATCGGCGCGGTCTCGCCCGCGCACCGCCCCACCGAGAGGATGACCCCGGTGATGATGCCGGGCAGCGCGTTCGGCAGCACCACCCGCCGCACCGTCTGCCACCTGGTGGCTCCCAGCGCCAAGCTCGTGTGCCTGATCCCGTCGGGCACGGTGCGCAAGGCCTCCTCGGAGGCGGTGATGACCATCGGCAATACCAGCAGCGCCAGCGTGCAGCAGCCGGCCAGCAGCGATTGACCGAAGTTCAGGAGCAGCACGAACAGCCCCAGGCCGAAGAGACCGTACACCACCGACGGCACTCCCGCCAGGTTCGTTATCGCCAGCCGAATCAGGCGCACCAGCGGCCCTCGCCGCGCATACTCGGACAAATAGACCGCGGCCAGCACGCCCAGGGGCACCGCGATCACCATCGTGCCTGCCACCAGATACACCGTCCCCACGATGGCCGGCATGATGCCGCCCTCTAACATCCCGTTGCGCGGTCCCTGGGTGAGGAACTCCCAACTGATGGCCGGCAGGCCGCCGATGAAGACGAAATACACCACCACCAGCACCGGCACCACGATGGCCACCGTGCACAGCCGCAGCAGCAGGAACATCAGCGCCTGAGTTGTCCGTGGACTGAGAAGCTGCATGGTCGTCGTCCGCTACCTGACCTGCCCCCTGTGCACCGCCAGATCGCCGAGCAGATTGACCAGAAAGGTGATGGCGAAGAGCAATGCCCCGAGCAGGAACAGGGCGTGATAGTGGTCGGAGTACTGGGGGGTCTCGCCCATCTCGGCGGCGATGGTGGCGG
>CBFDBV010000374.1:0-4932 GCA_965603135.1 uncultured bacterium | reverse complement strand
TCGAGTGGCTGGCCGCGCGCGAAGGAGTGAGAGCACAGTGAGTCCACCTTCAGGGCGCATCATTGCCACGCTGAGCGCGTGTCTCATTCTACTTGGCCCGAGCTCGCAGAGCCTCGCCGAGTGGCGCGACCATCCCGACCTGCCAGACTGGGCCCGCCGCGGCTACGTGCGGTGGGGCCACGGCGGCAACGTGGCCGGCAAGCTCACGTGGCATCCCGGAGGCCACGGCGCGGACGCCGACAACGTGCGGGTGATCCTTCACTGCGGGCGCAACCTCCAGCAGTCAATGGGCTACATGGATGAGGAGGCCGAGCGCATCGGCGAGGAGGGCGGCCTTCGCCGCCAGCCCTACATCTGCTCGAAGACCATCCGGTGGGAGCGGGAGTTCCCCGAGTACGATGGCCTTGAGCACGCCACCTGCCGCAAGCTCGACGGCTCCAGGCCGCTGATGTACGGCAACCCGCAGCGCTATCCCGGATGCTACAATAACCCCATCTGGCGCGAGTACATGAAGCGGCGCGTGGACACGCGGTTCGCGGCGGAGGGCGGGCCGGTCCACTCGATCTTCTTCGACAACATCAACTTCTACGACTGCCGGTGCGAACACTGCCAGGAGAGCTTCAAGCGGTTCACCGGGGACACATTCGGGGAGGAGATGGACCTGACAGAGCCCGGCGAGCACCCGAACTTCGAGTTCGCGAAGGTGCTCTGGCAGGCCGAGTGCACCCACGACTTCTTCGAGGAGATCAAGGCCTACATCCGGACGGTCCAGGACCCCACGCCGATCTCGCCCAACTTCCACGCGGGCGGCGGGTGGACGACGTACCTGACGTGGCGCGGCACGTCGGACATCATCTTCTACGAGGAGGGACACACGTTCCCGCCCTTCGCCAGCACGGTCATCGGCTACAAGGTCGGTCTCGCAGCCTCTCACGGACGCGCGGTCGGCCAACTGCTGGGCCTGCCGCCCCACGAGGCGCGCGCCAGGGCGCTGTCTCTGAACCCACGCCACGAGGCCGGCATCGTCGAGGCATTTATGTACCCCGAGGAGCACAGGCTCGCGCTGGCCGAGGCAGTCGCGTGTGACGGGACCTACATCGCGAGCTTCTCCCTGCGCGAGCAGAAGATCGCCGCCGGCGACGCGCCCCGGCACGTCGCCGTCCGCGAGGCCTTGCACCAGTACAGCGCCTTCGTCAGTGAGCACGCGCACCTCTACGAGCTGGCGCAGCCCGGAGCCAGCGTCGCAGTGCTGCACTCGATCTGGAGCCGCCTGGCAGGGCGCAAGACCTGCTGGCCCACGATCACTGACACTTGCCGGGCCCTCGGCGACGCTGGAATCCCGTACGAGGTCATCATCGAGGACGACCTCACGCCGGAGCTGCTGGCGCCATATCAACTGGTCGTGCTGCCGCTGGCGAACCTGATGTCACGGGAGGACGCTCGGACGCTGCTCGAGTGGGTGCGCGGTGGTGGCGCTATCGTCGTCATCGGCGACGTGGCGACAAAGGACCGGCTGTGCCGGGACTATGCCGCGGAAGCGCTGCCCGAGCTGGCAAAGCTGCCGGTCGGCGGCCCGACGCCGCTGGGCGAGGGGCGCTTCTGGCGCCTGGCCTCTGAACAGAAGCTCGGCGACATCCCCGGCGACGACCTGCCCGCCAGACTGGCGGAAGTGGCGGGGCCTCTGGGGTGCCATGTCACGGCCTCGTCGGGCCGACTGTTCGCCAACATGCTGACCACCCGCGACGGCAGCACGCTGAGCGTTCATCTGGTCAACTCCGACTTCGCCTACGCCCCGCTCGAATCGCGTGATCTCCGCGACGATGACGGCAAGCCGGACGCACGCACCTACTTCGCCGCCACCAGCACCCGCGCGAAGAAGCTGATCGAAGTCCCCGATCCGGGGGCACGCCAGGGCGACTGCGTTCGTTTCTACGGCCAGGCCTACCCGGGATGCACCGACGCGTTCTCGCTCGTCGTCAGCATGAACGGGCAGGACCTGGCGACACTCAAGGGGACGCAGTTGCGAACGGACCGGTGGTACCAGCTGCCCATCCCGGAGGGCCTCCTGGCAGAGAGCAGCGAGGTCGTGTTCCGTGCCATCGGATCGCCCAACAGCCACCCGGACTACTTCCAGCTTCGCATTGACACGGGCGCGACCAGCCGCCGCTCCTGGTGGTCGAGCGACGAGGGCAAGACCTGGAGTAACGAGGACCTCTCGCCCGACGGCGGCCAGCAGGTCGGGGAGTACATGGTGCGCATCGGTCCACGCATTGAGGAGGACGCGGTCGCCGAGCCCGAGGACTTCATCGGCGGGCTGACCGTCAACCCCGCACGGGATGTCGAGGTGAGAGTGTCGCTGGACGGAGAGGCCCCGGCGGCCCGGCTCATATCCCCGGACGCGCCCGAGCAGACGCTTGCCCCCACGCCTGCCGATGGCTTCGCTGTCTATCGCGTCCCCGAGGTCTACATCTACTCGGTTTTGATCATACCCACAGGTTGAGCCAGACCGGCAAGTGCAAAGGCCGCGAGCAGGTGACTCGCGGCCCGTGTTGCCGGTGCTCTGGTTGCTCAGGTCTCGACGTTGGCCGGCGGCGGAGGCCCTTGGCGGCGATGCTGCCCCGGCCCGCCGCCGCGATATCCGCCGCGCTCGCCGGGAGGGGCCCCTACCCAGTGCTCCGCGAGCTTCTCGCGCTGCTCCCTGATCTGCTCGTGGATCGCGCGCAGCTCTTCGGCCTTGGCCTTGAGCTGCTCCTCATCGGCCTCCTGGGTCCGCAGCTCGAACAGCTCCCACATCCTGGCACGCTCCTGCGTCTGAAGCCGCGTGATCTGGTTCCAGATGGCCTTCGCCTCCGGGCTGGCCTTGACGTAGCCGCGCGCACTTCCGCCCGGCCCCAGCCTCCCAGCCGTCTCCTGCGCCTCGGCTTCAGTCAGGACGCCGTCACTGTTCGCGTCCAGCCTGTCGAAGGCATTGTCCGACCCTTGGAACTCCTCCTTGGAGATCTGACTGTCCTTGTTGGCGTCCCAGCGCTCCAGCATTCCCTTCCAGCGCTCCGCGGGATCGGCATGTCCGGCCCGCATCCGGCCCTCGCCTTCCCGCAGCCAGCCAGGCACCTCCTGCGCCTCGGCTTCTGTCAGGACGCCGTCACTGTTCGCGTCCAGTCTCTCAAACAGCCTGTCGGGTCCCTGGAACTCGTCCTTTGAGATCTGACCGTCCTTGTTGGCGTCCCAGCGCTCCAGCGCGCTCTGCCAGCGCTCGGCGCGGTCGCCGCACTCGTGCGCGCTCCCCTCGGTGCATCCGGAAATGGCCGCCACCAGCAGGAGCGACGCTACGCTCACGACAACGATGATGCGCTTCATCTCAACTCACCTCCATGGTTTGTGTCCGTCGGTACTACAGACGCACCATCGCCGTGGCTGATTCCAACCTCGTCACAAGGAACTCCGTAGAAGAGGCCGTACGCTGTCCGCGACGCGCGCCAGTTCCTTTGAGGGCAGCGAGCCAATCACGATGACCGTGGTGTCCCCGACCAGCCTGCGGGCGGCGTGACCCTGCCAGGCGCGCATCACTTCCATCGGCCCACGATGGCGCCTCCCCCGACCGGCCATCGGCCCAGGCCCTCGGCCCGGCATACGTGTTTCGACCACCAGCAGCACGCGCAGCCCGTCGGCGTAGCGGATCTCGGCCAGCTTCCGATGTCTCCGTTCCCGCAGATAGTAGCCCTGGAGTTGGAAGCCCCTGGGAAGGTAGGTGGGCGCAAGCAGCCTGAAGCCGACGCGCCGCTGGAGCTCCTCGGGCGTTAGCGCCTGCTCCCCTTGCAGGGGCCCGACGGCTGCTTCGGCGGGCGGCTCCATCTCTGGAGGCGCGCTCACCGAGAAGTCCACCTCCGAGTAGAGGGTGGACATCGCCATCCCGCGCGCAGGCCCGCGCCGCGTCATCAGCAGGGGGAAGCCTGTTGCCTCGTCAACCGCGAGGTTCAGCAGCCCGGCGGGCCCCTCGCTCGTCACGTACGTCACCGGCCGACCCAGCATCGTCCCTCTCGCACCCAAACGTGCTCTGTAGTTCCTCTCGATGAGGGTGTCCTGCCACGCGATGTCTCGGCACGGCCCGCCGCGGCGCACTCTGCCGTCCGGCGCCTTCGCCCACACCTGCCCCGCCTGCTTGAACACCTCAGCCCCGGCCCGAGGCCCGGAGAGGTACTTGATGTGCGCCCGCCCGCGACCGCGATGCACCTCGGCGCGTATCTCCAGCGGCCCCGTGGGCGTCTCTACGATCGTCTCCACCACGCCGCGCACGGGGACCTCATCCAACGCCCCGGCCGCCCGCGCCATCAGCGCCAGGGCCTGCGGGTCGGACCTGGGCGGTCGCAGTCTGATGCCGATGGAGATCGCGGCTAGCACCAGCACTGCTACTGCGACGGCCAGAGGAAGCTTCCAGCGCCCGCTCACTACCTGCGCCCTCCCTCTCCGTTCTCCAGGCTCACGAACATAATGCCCAGGGCCGCGTCATCGGCCAGGGGCTGGCCCCACTGTGCCATGATCTGCTGCTCCTGATACTCCGAGGCCAACAGCTCCGAGGAGGGCTGCACGGCCGGCCCTCTGAGCGCCAGCCACGCGAGGCCGCTCGCCAGCACCAGCAAGGCGACCCCCACGGCCAGTGCCGGACGCCAGCGCATCGCCAGCGCATCCCACGCAGTCGCGCGGCGCGGTCGCATCCGCCGCTTGACGCCCGCCCAGAGATCGCGCGGCGGCGAGGCCGGCTCGAGCGGCTCCAGCAACTCCGCCGTGCGCTCCAGCGCCGCAAGCTCAGCCCGGCAGCGGGCACACTGCGCCACGTGCTCGGCGACTGCGGCCGCCTCGGCCTCGTCGAGGGCGCCCAACTGATACTCCGCCAGCTTCTCTGTCACCTGTTTGCAGCGCACCTGTCAGCCCTCC
>CBFDBV010000373.1:0-4952 GCA_965603135.1 uncultured bacterium | reverse complement strand
GTATCATAGTCTCCTCGATGTGTCTGAGCGCTTCCAGCGGGTCCATCCCCCACCACGTCGGGCAGGTGCTGAGCAGCTCGACCAGGGAGAAGCCCAGCCCGTCGAGCTGCGCCTGGAAGGCGCGCTTGATGGAGCGCTTGGCGCTGCGCACGCGAGCGGGCCTGGTCATGGTCTCTCGCGCCAGGTAGGCCGGCCCGTCCAGCGTGTCGAGCAGCTCGCAGATGCGGATCGGCCAACCCTCGACCTCCGGCGTGCGCCCCCTGGGGGAGGTCGTGGTCTTCTGGCCCAGGATGGTGGTGGGGGCCATCTGCCCCTGGGTCATCCCGAACACGGCGTTGTTGAGGAAGATGACGGTGAAGTTCTCGCCGCGCGCGGCGGCGTGGACGATCTCGGCCATGCCGATGGCCGCCAGGTCGCCATCGCCCTGGTAGGTGAAGACCACCGTGTCGGGCTGCACGCGCTTGATGCCGGTGGCGACGGCCGGCGCGCGGCCGTGAGCGCACTGCACGGCGTCGGTGTCGAAGTATTCGTAGGCGAAGACCGAGCAGCCGACCGTGGCCAAGGTGATCGTGCGGCTCTTGATGTCAAGCTCGTCAATGACCTCGGCGATGAGCCGGTGCGCGATGCCGTGCGTGCAGCCGGGGCAGTAGCGCATCGGCGTCTCCGTGAGCGCGTCGGGATAGGCGTAGACCTGCTCCATCCCTGCAAGCTCTTTGTCAAGCTCAGTTGACATTCGCTGCCTCCGGGTGCGTCCCGCCTGGGCGGGATCAGGCCATCTCCTCGAGCAGGACGATGATGTCTTCGGGCGTGGGGACGATGCCGCCGGCGCGCGCCCACAACTCCACGGGGCAGCGGCCAGCCACCGCCAGCCGGACGTCCTCCACGAACTGCCCCATGGACATCTCCACCGTCAGGATCTTCTTCACACGCTCCGCCCAGGCCGCGATGGGAGCCGAGGGGAACGGGAAGAGCGTCTTGGGTCGCAGCAGCCGCGCGCGGATGCCAACCTCCGCCGCCCGGTCAATCGCCGTCTCGCAGACCCGCGAGCAGATGCCGTAGGCGCAAACCAGGACGTCGGGCTCTTCGGCCCCGTACTCCTCGTGGTCGGTTATCTCCCCGGCCGCCTGGCGGTAGCGCTCGGCCACGCGCAGGTTCACCTGCTCCATCACGCGGAAGTCAACCCACAGGGAGTTGATGATGTTCCGCTCGCGACCCTCGCACACACCCACGGCGTAGGGACGCTCAGGGGGCGGCAGCTCCGTGCGCGGCAGCACCTCCACCGGCTCCATCATCTGCGCCAGGATGGCGTCGGCGAGCACCATCGTGGGATTGCGGTAGCGGTCGGCGATCTCGAAGGCGCGCGCGGTGAAATCGTAGACCTCCTGCACGCTGTTGGGGGCGAGCGTGATGCAGCGCCCATCGCCGTGCCCGCAGCCGCGCGTGGCCAGCCAGTAGTCCGACTGCGCCGGGCCGATGTTGCCCAGCCCGGGCCCGCCGCGCACCATGTCCACCAGCACACAGGGCAGCTCCGAGCCGATCATATATGAGAGGCCCTCCTGCATCAGCGAGATGCCGGGCGAGGAGGAGGTCGTCATCACCCGCGCCCCGGCCGCCGCAGCGCCGTAGACCATGTTGATGGCGGAGACCTCACTCTCCGCCTGGAGGTACACCCCGCCCACCTCGGGCAGGTGTTCGGACATATACTCGGGTATCTTGTTCTGCGGGGTGATGGGGTAGCCGAAGAAGTACCGGCAGCCGCCGGCGATGGCCCCCTCAGCGCAGGCCTCGTTCCCGTTGATGAAGACGCGTTTGCGCGCCGGCTCCTTCATCGGTACACCTCGATGCAGACATCCGGGCACATCAGGGCGCATATCCCGCAGCCGGTGCATTCGTCCTGGTTCGCGCACCGGATGGGATGGTGGCCCTTGGAGTTGGTCTCTTCGCTGGGCTTCAGCACGCCCTTGGGGCAGAACTCGACGCACAGCATGCACGACTTGCAGCGTTCGGCATCTATGACGACCCTCGGCATCGCTTATCCCTCGGATGCAAGCGTCCCGCCTGGGCGGGATCAGGCGGAGGCCCTGATGCGCTCGCGTTCGGCAGCCGCCTCTTTCAGCATCTCCTGTGCGTGTTCGCGGGCGGTCCTGGGCGCCTCTGTGTCACCGAGCATGCGCGTCAACTCATCTATCCGCTCGGCGTCGGTGAGCTGCCTGGCGGTGATGATGGTGCGCCCCTCTCGCTCGACCTTCTCGACGCTTATCTGCCGGTCGGCCAGGCGCGCGATCTGCGCCAAGTGCGTGACACAGAGCACTTGGGCGTACTTTGAGACCGCTACCAGCTTCTCGGCCACGGCGTGGGCGGTGCGCCCGCCGATGTTGGCATCCACCTCGTCGAAGACGATGGTCGGGATCTCGGCGCCCCGCGAGCAGATGGACTTGAACACCAGCATCAGGCGCGACAGCTCGCCGCCGGAGGCCACGTTGCTCAGCGGCCTGAGCGGCTCACCCAGGTTGGCGCTGAGCATAAAGCGCACGCGGTCAACGCCGGTGGCGTCGGCGGCCCAGCGGCGCCCCTGGGCATCCGGCAGGCCGTCCTCGTCGGCATCGGCCTCGATCTCCACCTCGAAGTGGGCCTTGTCCATGCCCAGCGGGCGCAGCTCCTTCTCGACATGCCCGGCCAGCCGTTCGGCGAGCTTGCGACGGGCAGCGGAAAGATCCTGCGCCAGCGCCCCCGCCTGCCCCGCGAGCTGGCGGATGCGCTGCTCCAGCTCCTCGGCGCTTTGCTCTGCGCCCTCAAGGTGGTCTATCTCCACGGCCGCTTCGTCGCGGTAGTCCAGGATGCTGCGGGCGCTGTCGCCGTACTTGCGCTTGAGCCCGGCGATCAGATTCAGTCGTGCCTCGACCTGCTCTATGCGCGCGGGGTCGGCCTCAAGGTTGTCGAGGTAGTCGCGCAGGGCGCGGCTTGCCTCCTCCAGGTCGTAGGTCGCGCCGCGCAGCCCCTCTGCGCTCGGCGCCAGCGCCGCGTCAATCTCGGCCAGCTCCGCCAGGGTCTGCGAGGCGCCCTGGAGAGCCTGAAGCGAGCCGCTCCCCTCCTCCGTGCCGCCCTCCAGGGCCGCGTACGCCTCCGCGACCCCGCTCCGCAGCTTCTCCACGTGCATTAAGCGTTCGCGCTCGGCGGCGAGTTCCCCGTCCTCATCGGGTGACAGGCCGGCCTCGTCTATCTCCTGCACCTGGAAGCGCAACAGGTCAAGGCGCTGGGCGCGAGTGCGCTCATCCATCGCGATTCTCTCTCGCGCCCGGCGCGTCTCGGCCAGCTCCCCGTAGGCGGCGTGGTATTCCTCGACCAGCTCCAGGTGCCTGGCGCTGCCGTAGGTGTCCAGGAAGCGCAGGTGACTCTCCTCGTGAATGAGGGTCTGATGCTCGTGCTGGCCGTGGATGTCGGCCAAGCGGTCGCCGGCGGAGCGCAGCAGCGCCAGGCTGGTGGCCTGGCCGTTCAGGCGATAGTAGCTGCGCCCGGGGGCGATGGTGCGGCTGAGCACGAGCGTCCCGTCCTCGGTCTCCAGGCCGGCCTCGCGCAACGCCGGCAGATCCGGCGAGTCGGAGAGGTCGAACACGCCCTCCACGCGGGCATTCTCGGCGCCCTCGCGGATGGTGTCTGCGCTCACGCGCTCGCCGAGCGCGGCGTTGAGGGCGTCAATGATGATTGACTTGCCCGCCCCCGTCTCTCCGGTGAAGGCGATGAAGCCGGGCTCGAGAGTGATCTCAAGCTGGTCAATGAGCGCGAAGTTCTCGATCCGCAACTCGCGCAGCATCAGTTTCGGACCTCAGACCTCGGACCTCAGACTTCGGACCAACGGCGCGAACGTATGCCCGGCCCCGGGCGATGGGAAGCAGTCCCATTCCGTCTGTTCCATCCCGCCCAGGCGGGATTGCGCTCCGCGCCGAGGGCAAGCCCTCGGCTGGAAAAAGGGTGGCTTAGCGCGCGGTGCCCCAGCGCAACTTGCCTCTGAGCCGGTCGTAGAAAGTGCGGCGTCCGAGCTGGACGAGCCGCGCCGAGCAGTCAGCTCGGCGCACCCTCACCTGGTCCTCGGCTTGCAGCTCGACCCCCTGCTGGCCGTCAATGGTGAGCGCCAGCGGCTCCTGCGGGCCGTGCGGTGGCTCGATGGTTACAGTCACCTGCGAGTCCGCGTTGACCACCAGCGGCCTGTCGTGCAGCGTGTGCGGGCAGATGGCGGTCAGAATCAGGGCCTGCACCGCTGGGTCAACGATCGGCCCGCCGGCGGACAGTGAGTAAGCGGTCGAGCCGGTCGGCGTGGCGATGATGAGGCCATCGGCCTCGAAGAGCGCGACCTCCTGGCCGTCAATGTGCGTGCGCAGGCGCGCAAGGCGGCGGAAGCTGGAGGTGGCAATCACCGCGTCATTGAGCCCGAGGAAGTTCTCCACCGTCTCGCCTGCGCGGCGGAGTTGAACCTGGAGCATAATGCGCTCTTCGATCTCGAAGTCCCCGGCCAGGAGCCGCTCGATCTCCTCGAGCACGCGCTCGGGCTTCTCCTCGGCCAGGAAGCCGAAGCCCCCCAGGTCCACGCCCAGCAGGGGCGTTCCGACCGGCGCCATCTGCCGGGCCGCGGCCAGGAAGGTCCCATCGCCGCCCAGCACCAGCATAAGGTCCAGCGCGGCCGCGCTGAGGTTCTCCCTGACTTCGCAGTCGAGCTGGCAGGCCTGCGCGAGGTCGGCCGAGGCGAACACGGTTGCGCCCGCGCCCTGGAGGCGTGCCACGAGCTGGCACGTCATATCCCTGGCGCGTGCCTTGTGCAGGGCGGTAGTCACGCCCACCTTCATCCGGTATCCGACCTTTGCGGCTTCGCCGCAGCGCGCTTCGCGCGCAGGTACGACAGCAACGTCAGTTGCGAGTAGCGACTGACGAGTGATGACTCAACGTGCTGCGCCGTTAGC
>CBFDBV010000372.1:0-4979 GCA_965603135.1 uncultured bacterium | reverse complement strand
ACCGCGCGGGCGAGCCTGGCCCGCCGGCCCGACGGCCTGAGCGGGAAGAAGCTGGTCATCTGGCAGTTCGCGGCGCGCGATCTCGTCGTCTCTAACGGTGACTGGCAGCGCATCAAGATCACGAGAGGGTAGGAGGGCGAAGATGAACCTGATGGACAGGAGAGTCATCTCTGTGATCGTCTGCTTGGGCTTGGTGGCAGTGGTGGCCGCGCTCGTCGGCTGCGGCAGGTCTCAGGAGCAAGCTCAGAGCGAGGCCCCGATGCCGCAAGTCGCCGAACACGAGCCGGCTGACTCGTCGCTTGGACCTGCGGAAGCCGAAGAGCCGGCGGCGGCCGTTGACGAGCCTGCCGATGCCGCTGAAGCGGGACCTGCCTCCGAGCCCGAGCCGGTGAAGGCCGAGGCGTCTGCTCCCAAGGCGGAAGCGGCCAAGGCGGCAAGGCAGACGAAGCCGCCCGCCCCTTCCGCCGAGAAGCCTTCGACCCCGCAGCCCCCGCCATCCGGCGCACCGTCACTCGTATCAGTAGGGCCGGCTTCCAGCGCGGCCCCACAGGGGGGCGGTGTACCTGGCGGGGCTAAAGCCCCGCCCTCCGTACGGCAGGATACGGGGGCAGGCGGCACCGCCCCCGGCGCTTCGGACGCTGGCGAGCCCGCGCAGCCTCAGCTCCCGACAGAGAGGCCCGGGCCGTCCGAGACACCGCCGGAGGGCGGGGCGGAGAAGCCCCAGGGCACGGTCGTGCTCGGGAAGATCGAAATCGTCTCGAACGTCCCGGACCCGGGCTCGGTGCCCTATGACACCTGTGTGACCTTCATCAAGTACCAGGTGGAGAGCGTGGAGAGCGGTGGCTACGACGCCAAGGAACTGCTGGCAGTGTTCTGGGGGATGCGCGACGGCAAGCTCAAGCCGGCCGCCAGGTTCTCGGTAGGTCAACGGCATCGACTGACCGTCGAGCCCTTCTCGGAGCGCAGCGAGTTGGCGCGCGTGATGCAGGCCGACGACACCAACGAGTACAGCCTCACACCGTACTGGGTCACGAGCTATGCCGGAGGGTAACTGCCGCGAACAGACAACGGCGTGCCCGTCGGGGCGCTGAGTGGGAGTGAGCACGGATGCACAGGTTACAGGTCTACCTCCTTGTGGTGCTCTGCGGGAGCCTGATGGTCAGCCCGGTCGCCGAGGCTGCCCTGGGCAACTCGCCGAACGACGCCGAGCGCCGGGCGCTGGCGCAACTGAAGGGCACCCTCGTCGGGCAGATCGTCTGGGAGAGCAATCGCACCGGCGTCTGGGAGCTTTACACGATGAACGCCGACGGGACCGGCGCGCGACGGCTCACCTCGCTGGCGAAGCCGGGGGATCCAACCGCCTACGGGAGCTACCTCCGCCCGCGCCTCTCGCCCGATGGCAAGACGGTTCTGTTCGCCTACGGCAAGCACGGCGCCGCCCCTGAGGTGTGGCTGGTGCCCGCCAGCGGCGGGGGAGCCCGCAAGCTGACGAGGGGCAATCCGCTCAACTGGGCCGCCGGCGGCAAGGAAGTGCTGTTCGTGCGCGACTCACACGTCTGGCGACACGAGCTGGCGACCGGCGACGAAAGCCTCGTGCATCCGGTGAAGGTCCCCGCCGGCGGGCTGAAGGCGAGCATGGTGGGCGCGGTGCGAGCGGACCTGAAAGCAGGCGTGTTTCGCACCAAGAAGAACGAGTACTTCGTGTTTGACGAGGGCAAGACCGTGAAGACGACCGGCGGCTGCGAGCCGGGCTTCAGCGCCGATGGGCGGTATATGTACTGGGTGCAGGGGCCGAAGGACTTCAGGGTCTGGGACATCGCCAACGATAAGGAGCACCAACTGCTCGGCACGCCGGCGGTGGAGCCGTACAATTACACGTACTGCCCCACCGTTTCCGCGGACAGTCGTTGGCTTCTCTACGGCGCCTCTCCGGGCGAGCACAGTCACAGCACCAGCGACTACGAGATATACCTACAGGAGTTGAATGACTGGCAGCCTGTCGGCAAGCCGGTGCGCCTGAGCTTCAACAGGCGCACCGATCGCTGGGCCAGCATCTTTGTCGCGCCGCCCGGATCGCGCAACCCGCTGCCCGAGGGGCCGTACGATGTCGCCGGCAACACGCTGACCAACCCTCCGCCCCCGCCCCTGGCCATCTTCACCTTCCCCAAGCAGGATGCGAAGCCCGACTGGGGCGGCGACTGGGGCCTGTGGCCCCAGGTGGAGAGGTGCATGGGCACGGCCACCTTCATCCCGGGCGAGGATGCCGAGGCCGGCGCCGGCGGCTCGACGAGGATCGAGTACACCATCGAGGGCGAGCCGCGCACCTTCTCGATGTGGTTCGCCCCCGGCAGGACGATGGACCTGTCCACGTACGATCGCCTGGTCATCTACGCCAAGGGCGACGTGCCCTCTTTCACCGTAGTGGTGAAGGACTCGACCTCGGACGGGGCGGGCGAGACCGCCGCCGGCATCGCCGACTACGTGGTGACCGGCCTCACTGCCAAGTGGCGGCGCTTCGAGTTGCCCCTCAGCAGCTTCATACCGCGCGAGCAGGGCGGCAGCATTGACTGGGGGAGCATCAACCACGTGGGCGTGGCGCTGATGACCCCCTACAACGCCCTTTCGGGCAGCCTTCAGGTGGACAATCTGCGGGCCTTGCCCGCGGGCGTCGAGTAGGGGCAGGCCCTACGATGGAGAGGAGGCGAACGCTTCCGCTCGGGCCTGTGCATCGTAGCCCTGGCCAAGGCGCATGCGCTGCGTCGCCCCGCGGTGAACGAGCCTCAGTCCCCGCGATACCTGGTCAGGACCAGGGCGGCCAGCCAGGCCACGATCATCGCGGTGAGCGGGCAAGCCACAAAGCCGCCCTGCCGAGCGGCAGTCTCGCCGAATTGTGCAAGTTCCACCGCGGCCAGACCTATCCCCAGCCCCAGGCCCGCCTTCACAATGAGCCCCTGCACGCCGAAGTAGATGGCCTCGCGGCGCTGGCCGGTCTGCTCCTCGTCGCGATCCACGATCTCTGCGACGATGGCATTGGGCAGCGTGAAGATGACCGCGATGGCTGGTCCCGCCAGCGCCATCACCAGGATCGCCTGCCCGAACCCCGACAGCGGAAGCGGCAGCCTGCCCACGAAGATGAGAGGGATCATCACAACGCCGAAGTAGAGCATCGCGCCCATCAGGATACGCCTCTTCCCCACCCGACCGGCGAAGGCGGGCATCAGAGGGAAGAGCAGGGCAGCCACCAACAGCCCGGCAGCCATGACGATGCCCTGGCCTGTCTCAGCGACCTGTGCGCGGACCTCGACGATCTTGGGCAGCGCGCCCAGAATGATACGCAGGGCTATCCAGAACAGCAGTTGGCTCACCACATAGGGCAGGAAGAAGGGATTGCGCAGCGTGGTGGAGATGGCCCGGCCGAGCGGGAAATCCGAGGGCTCCGCGCCTGCCACCGGCGTGGGCACCAGCAGCGGCGCCCAGGAGCACAGCAGCACGGCGGGAGCAAAGCACAGGGCCATCGTCAGGTAGCCGTGGTGGTCTATCAGGTAGCCGGCCAGCAGCATTCCGCCCACGGCTCCCAGGATGTTGAAGCCTCCCTGCCAGGTGGTGAGGCTCACGCGCTCGGCCGAATCAGTCGTCATCTCCGGCAGCATCGCCAGATAGGGGCAGACGACCACGGTGAAGCAGAAGAAGAGCGCGGACGCGACCACGGCCAGATAGACCCCGTTCAGCACCGATGCCGTGGGGTGGGGCGGCAGCCAAATGAGCACGAACGTGAGAGCGAGCAAGGGGGCTCCGACGAAGATGAAGGGCTTGCGGCGGCCCCAGCGCGTTTGAATGCGATCGCTCCAGAAGCCGACCAGAGGATCGGCGACCGCGTCCACCACGCGGCCCACGATCAGCGCCAGGGCAAAGGCCCCGGCAGAGACCAGCACGTTCCACCTGGCGTCCGCGGGGTCGGGCCGGTAGCGCTTCAGTATCCACGTCAGGGTCATGTCCGTGGTGAGGGCGACGCTGAGGTAGCCCATCCCGTAGAGGAGCTTGTGCCTGAGGGCGACCCGCCGGCCCGCCGGGGCGCTCTCTGTGGCGAGCGGATCGGCCTGGCCCGATGCCCGCATCAAGTGCCCTCCCTGTCAACTGGGGACCGTCGCCCGTTCCTCTGCATGCGCGCCACGCCTCGCGCAAGCGCCATGCGTTGTCTGCCGCGCGAGGGTAGAACACATGCACATCGCAGGTGTCGTTGACACTGAAGGTGCGCCGCCGCGCGCGGTGAATCCTCCAGTGCATCGGAAGCCTCATCATGAGGGCAAGCATGAGCGCCTCGCAGCCGAGACCGCACAACAACCACGAGCTGTTCTCCGATCACTTCCTCGCAAGCCAAGACCTCTTCCCGCCGCTCACAGCGGAAGAGGCAGCCGAGGCCGAGGGCCTGCGCCAGGAGATAGCGGACGCCTATGAGCGCGCGGAGCCGCTCGTGTCAGGCGCGAAGGAGGCCGTGGTCGAGGACGAGCTGATCCAGCCCGTTCTCAGAATGCTCGGCTTCGCGCTGGACTCCAAGCCCCCGTTGCCCACCGAGGACGCGGCGCGCGAACCCGACTTCGCGCTCTTCGCTGACGATGCGACTCTCCGCGAGTGCGCCGAGATGCGGCGCGAGCAGCAGTACTTCGACGCGGCCCTCGGCCTGTGCGAGGCGAAGCCCTGGGACCAGCCGCTGGGCGCCAGCCACGCCGGGCGACATCCCGGCGCGCAACTGCGCAGCTACCTCACTGACTCCCGCGTCCGCTGGGGCGTGCTCACCAACGGAAGGCTCTGGCGACTTTACGAGCGCGAGGCCTCCACCGCCGGCTTCCGCTACTACGAGGTCAACCTGCCGGAGCTGCTCGCGGCCGAGTTGGCGGACCTCCGCTACTTCACCCGCTTCTTCCGGCGCGACGCGTTCGTGCCCGACCCGGCGCGGGAGGACCGCTGCCCGCTCGATGAGA
>CBFDBV010000371.1:0-4988 GCA_965603135.1 uncultured bacterium | reverse complement strand
GCCTTGACCTCGGCCTCTCCGAGCAGGTTCGCAGTCCTCGGCTGCGGGATCACCACCACCTGGCACGGCCCGATCATCTTCGCCGTGACCCGCGCAACATACAGCGCCTCAACCCCCTCCTGCCGGGCGAGCCACGCGCGAATTGATGACGCCCCGTACCCGGCGCCCAGCACCCCCACGTGCAGCTTGTCGGTCTCGAAGGCCGGCGGGCCGAACGCGGACGCCTGCTCAGCGGTCATCGGCTCCAGCTTCGGCGGTGGACCGTCGGGATCCAGCGACCCGACCTTCCGCATCCAGATGTTACCCTCACAGCCCTTGCGCCCCGCCGGCTGACTACTGTTCGGCGTCCCTCGCAGGTCGGCCCGGATGAAGTACCCCAGTGACGGGTCGGTGGCATCGAGCTTCACCGTGTAGACGTTATCGAAGGGGCGATGCGAGGCGCCCCCCGGGTGCTCATCAACAACGATCTCGGTGAGCTGCTGTGGGTCGTCTTTCGGAGCGGCGCACAGCGCGATACGCAGCGAGCGGATCCCGTGATAGCCGCCGGTGTACCGGAAGCCGACCTCATACGTGCCCGGAGCCGTCAGCAGGTCAGTGACCTCGAACTCCTTGCGGGCCTGGCGGCTCTCCTCGAAGTCGTCGGCGGTCCAGGTCCCGATCACGTTCGACCGGTACGGCTTGCCCGGGTCCGGTATGCCGAACTGCGCCAGGTGGGCACCGATGTCGGAGGCCGTCTTCTGGATGATCTCGAGCGTATCATCGAAGCGGGCCGCTCCAGGCCAGCCCTCCAGCGCATATCGCCAGTCCAGCAGCGCGTGGGTGGCCTGCTGGGATGACAGCGCCATCTCGTGCATAGACAGGTTCAGCCGCTCTCGCGCCGCCTCGGGCTGGTCCTCCACCGTGCTCAGGATCACGGTCATATCATAGATCGCGCGCAGCATCCGCAGCATCCCGCCGATAGCCTGCGCCTCGCCCACCAACGCGGGCGCCTCGAAGCCCCGGGCCGCCTCCGCGGCATCTCGACAGGTCGCGATGTCCGCGTCCAGGCTCTCGATGGTCGGGAAGTACCGGTACATCCCTGTGCCCAGCGCCGGGCTCTTCCGCTGCTTGACGGTCGCCGCTGCCTGCCCGAAGAAGGCGCTGTACGGCACCCGCGACCCGTACAGATTCCAGCCCACGGGCCCCATCCTGACGGCCCACTCGGCCACCGCGTCCGGGTCCTTGAAGCCCTTGCGCGTCGCCCACGCCGTGGCGAACTCCCGCTCGTCGCGGCCCTTGGCGTTCCACGACCACTCGGCGGCGGCCAGGACATTGAACTCATAGCAGAGGTTGTCCGGCGTCGCATACCCGCACAGGCACTGGAGCCGCTTGCCCACGAACTCGTTCATCCGGGAGCGTATGAACTGCGGGCCCGTCCACGGGCAGACGATCCGCCACGAGGCCGTGAGCTGCGGGTAGCAGCCCAGCCATCGGCCTTTCGCCGCGTAGTCTGCCAGCAGTGGGTAGATCATCGGCTCCCGGGAGCTGTCGTAGGTCCTGCCGCCGTGGTAGTAGGTCACGCCCACTTCCGGCGGCACCTCGGCCAGTACCTGCTCGTTGGTGTCGTAGCTGCCCTGGGTGAGCAGGATCCTCATGCCCAGGTCGGGATACTTCTCGCGGGCGATGCGCCACGCCCTCACCAGCGTCCGCGCCTCCAGGGGGAACTGCCCCACCTTCTGGCACTGCTCGCACTCGCACTGCACGTGCGATTCGCTCAGCCACGCGGAGATGTCGCTGACGCCCTCGATCGCGGCCAACGCCTCCATCCACCCTGCGAAAACCTCCACGAACTTGGGCTGCGAGCAGCAGGGGGCGATGGCGCCGCGCGGCGGGTCCGCGGGATCGTAGCCTGTACCCGCCAGCTCCGGATAGACGTCGTAGACGCCGGTGCGCTGGAGGCCCTCCATGTGCGTCAGGATGGGCACCAGCTTCAGGGCATTCAGCCGCCCGTCGCGGATCCGCTCCTCATTGACCTCCACCGTCGCCGTGCCATCCTCGTTCACCTTCTGCCGGATGTGCGCCTCGACGAGGTTCATCTTGTGCGCCGCCAGCCACTCGATGTCCCGCCCGCTGCTCCCGCCCCACTCGCCGCGCTCGGCCAGGTCCGGCCAGTCCAGGACTTCAACGAGCGGAATGACGGCCACCTCTTCGGTCAGCTTCGCCTCCAGCAGTTGGCACAGCGTCTGGGCGGCGTAGTAGACGCCCTTCTCATCCAGCGCGGTGAGAACCAGGTCTTTGTCGTCCACCACCGTGATCGCATAGGCCTGGTCGGCGTTGGGCAGCGATCGCAGTCTCCGTGGGTCAACCCCCGGCCTGCCCCGGACCCGGCCCTGCTCATCGCAGACTCCGAGCACAATCCTGAACTCATTTCCTTTGGGTTCCACCCCGGCTTGCTCGGTGAAAAGCGCCTCGAGTTGCGCGGCCGCCTTGGCCTCAACGTCACCTGCGTCCCGCCGCAGGTGGACGCCCACCTGGTCGGGCGCCAGTGTTACCTGGCCATTGATCTCGATCCGCTTGGGCAGCGGGATGGTCCACCGCACCCAGGCCCGGGCGTCGCTCGGAGATACCGGAGTCACATCGCACAGAACCGCCGTGGCACTCACCATCGCAGCCAGTACCGTCGCCGCGAGCACGAGAGGTCCGCTTCTCACCATCACCTGGCCTCCTAGGACTGCCTCAATGTGGGCGCGAGCACAAGCGCCAGCCAACCCACACCCGCTACTCGCCGGGCGGGGCTGTGGCCGCGGGGAGCGACCGCTTGCGGGCGCAGGGCGGGACCTTCCCCGACCACCGCCTCGATTCCTCGTCAAGCCCAGCGCCCCATAAGTGGCCGCACGCCGGTAGTGGGAGGAATCGACGCGCCGAGGGGCCAAGTATTCCGCCGCGCGCAAGCGCGCGGTCCCCACCGCGACAGCTTCGCCCGCCGCACGGTCCATCTCTGATCTCTCGGTCGGCCCGGGAAGGGGTCCCACCTATGTCCGCGGAGAGAGCGCGTGAGTTCAAGCCCGACGTCTATCACTGTACCCTGGGGCCACACGAGCCCGTGTTCAGCCTGCGGCCAGGCGACACGGTGATCACATCGTGCGTGGACGCCCACGGCATCGATGCGCAGGGCGAGGAGATAGGTCTCAGCCAACTTGCCGGGCCTGTCGGTGCCCGCCAGGAGAGGTCGAATCCGTTGACCGGGCCCTTTCATGTCGAGGGAGCCGAGCCCGGTGATACGCTGGCAGTGCGCATAGAGGAGGTGCATCCCACTCGGTCCTGGGCGTGGTCGGGGAACTGGGCCTCCTTCGGGTTCTTTAGCACGGAGGATATCTACGGCCCGACGACCTTCGCGCCGCCCCAATGGGCGCCGGACGATGAGTGCTACTTCCGCTGGGAACTCGACCTCGAAAAGGGAGTGGGGCGCCTGCAGTTACCCCGAAGCCGTCTGAAGCAGGCGGAGATTCCGCTCCACCCCTTCCTGGGTTGCCTGGGGGTCGCACCAGAGCGGGGCGAGACCAGGATGACCATGACGCCCGGCCGACACGGCGGGAACATGGACTGCCCTGTTGTACGTGCGGGGGTCACGGTGTACCTGCCCGTGTTCGTCAGCGGCGGTCTGCTGGCAATGGGTGACTGCCACGCGGCACAAGGAGACGGCGAGCTGTGCGGTGTTGGCCTGGAGGTCAGTTGCCGGGTCCGGTTCGCCGTGGATCTGGCGAAAGGCTGGAGTATCCGTTGGCCGCGCGCGGAGGACGAAGAGCACATAATGGCGATCGGTAGCGTCCGCCCCTTGGACGCAGCCTACGCCGTCGCCCAGGTCGAGCTGCTGGACTGGCTCGTCACCGACTATGGCTTCGACAGTAACGAGGCGTTGCAGCTTCTCTCGCAGGTCGGGACCAGCCAGATCGGCAACATCGTGGATCCCAACTACTCAGTCATCGCCAGCTTCCCGAAGGCCTGTCTGCCCTAGTGCGCACTGCCCACCAACTGGCGACCGGCATGGGTATCGCAACCGCCGACGGCAAAGCGCGGCGGGTGGGCCGGGTTTCTGGACGGGGATGTAGTGGACCTGCGCAAGCGGTCACGCCGAATCGCCCGCGTGAACACGGGTGCGCTGACAAACTCCAGGCCAGGCACTTGCCGGAGGAGGCCGAGTGATGGGCGCGGTGGTCGCCCCCCTGCTGATCGTAGTCCTTCTCATCCTGTCGGTGTCGGCTCATGCCCTCCAGGCTCGAGTAGAGATCCGCGATAGGGTCCCGACCTTGCTGGTCAACGACGAGGCCATGCCGCCTTTCGTCCTCTTCCACACAGCCGGGGGCGGCGCGAGGCCGCTAGTGTGCGATGTCACCCCAGAGTGGCAGCAGTTCAGCTTCAGCTTCCGCGCGCGCCGCGATGATGACAGTGTGGGCCTTCACATTCGCAACGTCGCGCCTGTCGGAGACTGGTTCGTTGATGATGCCCGCTTCCTTGAGGGAACGCTCGATGAGCCGCTTTCGGAGAGCTTCCTCGAGCGCGGCGACTTCGAGGGTGAGGGCCTTCCGGAGTCCTGGACGTACTTCCTCAATGACTCCACTGGAGCGGCGGCGGACTACTCCCTTCACGAGACTGATCCCCACGGCGGCCGCAGTTGCTTGCGTGTGCACATCACCAGTCCGGGTAGCATCATCTACCAGATCCACGTTTACCGGTGCGTGGCAATCGAGCGCGATAAGACGTACACGTTCTCGGTGTGGCTCCGGTCCGCGCAGGAGCGCAAGATCGAGATCCAGGCGGTCCACCAGGGGCCGCCCTGGACGGTGTACGGCGGAGACACCGCTCCGTCGGACAAGATCCTCGCTCTGGGCGCGGAGCGGGGCCTACACATCGGCACGGTACCCATCCACATGCCCTGGCCGCGGAATGACGAGGCGCCCGACTACGCGGCAGCCGACGCCCAGGTTCAGCACATCCTGTCCATTGACCCG
>CBFDBV010000370.1:0-4989 GCA_965603135.1 uncultured bacterium | reverse complement strand
CACTTCGACGGCGACGGTGACGAGATGCTCGATGCCTCCTCGCAAGAGCTTCGCGGCACGTTGAACGAGGGCCCCGTCGAGCGCGGCGAGGGCATCTTCGGCTCCAGCCTCAAGCTCGCCGACGGGCAGGTCATCCAGCTCGAAGGCAACCGCGAGTGCCTCCGAGGGATGGACCAGCTCACCGCTGAACTCTGGTTCAAGACCACCAACGAGGACACCACGCATCGTCAGCGCCTCATCCTGTTCTGGGAGCACTACCTCATCAGCATATTCGAGGGCCAGCGCTTCGTGGGACACCTCTATGACGCTGACGGGAAGAAGGCCGTGCTGCGTGGGAGCGGCGGGATCCGGCCTGGGGTCTGGTACCACGCTGCGCTGACCTACGATGGCCAGCGGGGGAGGCTGTGGTTGAACGGCACTCAGGTCACATCGGTCCGCCTGTCCGGGCCGCTCAACAATGCGCCTGGTGCCTTGCAGTTCAGCACCACCGCCACCGACGCCTTCATCGGCGAGATTGACGAGGTGCGCATCTCGAACGTCGCGCGCACCAGCTTCCCGGCCGCGCGCCAGCGCAACTTCGTGAGGGTTGTCAACGACCTCGCGCTCTCGCCCGGCGCCTTTCGCGTGAGCTTCCTCCCGCTTGTTCCCGCCGGAGCCGAGGCTGTGACCTGCGCCGCTTCCCTGGATGGTGCGGCCCCTCAGACCGTCGCCATCGGCCCCGATCAGCTCAAGCCGCTGGAGGGCGAGCCGTGGCTGGAGGGCGAGGGCCAGGTGGTGCTGCCGGTCCCCGAGGGCGTTGAGGGCTCCCGCACTCTCACCTGCACCTCCGCTTACACTAGCGACGGCGGCGAGCACTCCGTCTCTCAGGACTTCCCCGTGGAGGTTGAGCCGATGATCCCCGCGCCGGCAACGGAATTCCGCGCCGCCTGGACGCACAGCCACCGCATCGAGAACCCGGAGGACATCTTCTCACGCATGGCCGCCGGCGGTCTGAACGCGGCCATCATGCGCGTCCGTAGAGGCGAGACCGCCTACTTCGACTCGAAGCTCGGGCCGCTCGTACAGTTGCCCTTCGACAACGACAACTTCATGGAGGAGACCATCGCGGCGGCAGAGAGGCACGGCATTGACCTGCACGCCTACGTCAACAACTTCCCCATCGGCCAGCCCAAGAGCGATTACGCCCAGCAGCTTCGCGCCGAGGGCCGCTGGCAGAAGGACCCGGACGGCAACGACCTCGAGTGGATGTGCCCCTCCGAGCCGCGCAACGTCGAGCTGGTCAAGCAGGCGATGGTCGAGCTGGCTCGCGAGTACCCCGTCAAGGGCGTGCAGTACGACTTCATCCGCTACCCGAGCGACAGGGGCTGCTACTGCGATCGCTGCCGGGCCAAGTTCGAGGAGCGCATCGGCAAGCAGGTCGAGAACTGGCCCCAGGACGTCCTGCGCGACGGCGCCCTCTACGAGGAGTACACCGATGCCCGCTGCGAGCACATCACGAACGCCGTCCGCATCACGAGCGCGGCTATCCGAGAGGTCAACCCGGACATCGTCATCTCGGCGGCCGTCTTCGCGCAGGACCCCGAGCAAGCGCGCCACGGCGCCGGCCAGGACTGGCTGCGCTGGTGCAAAGAGGGCCTGCTGGACGCGCTCTGTCCGATGTCCTACGTCTACGACACCGCCGCCTACGAGCAGACAGTGCAGATGATTCTCGAGGCGGTGGACGGCGCGGTGCCGGTCTACGCGGGCATCGGCGTGCGCTCATCCTCCGGCAGGATGAAGTACCCCGAGGAGCTGGCCGCCAAGCTCAACATCCTGCGCCGTCTCGGCGCGCCCGGTTTCGCCATGTTCTGCGTCACGCCGACGACCGACGTTCCCGAGAACATCCTGATGCCCCTGCGCGACAGCGTGCTGGAGGGCGACGGGCGAGGATAGAGGCGCCCGACCTTCTCAACCCGGGCCTCATGAATACCAGCGTCACGCCATTGTGTGCCTGGCACTCATGGCCTGTGTCTCGGCCCTGGCTGCGGGGATCCCGTAGCCACAGGGGCCGACCAGTCCCTTTCGCTTTCACCTGGCGCAGGCACGCGCCGATGATCGCGTCGGCAGCATATTCCGCGTCGATGTGCCCGGCGACAGCCTGACGGATTACGCATACACAACGTCGGGTATGGCCAGCATCTCCGCACACGACCGGCATGCTCTCTGAGTCAAGGGGACCGAGACCCATCTCTCGGCCGAGCGTGAGACAGGCACCCTCCCCGGGCTGCACGCCCCCGGGGCCCAAGCCTCCGACGCGGATGGCGATGCCCGCTGGGAGGTCCCGTTCGTGAACGAGGGTCGCGGCGCAGTGGTCCTTCACGCCGTGACGAGCGACGTGGAGGCGACGCCCCACCGCCCCCCACCCCTGAGGGCGTCTCTCGCTGGCAGTCCCAACCTCGTCTGCAACCTGCGCGGCCTCCGTGCACGCACACGCTATCTGCTATCTCCAAAGGAGGGCCACATAGGAACGACCAAATCGCCTTTCCAATGTGCTCACGACCCATGCTCCGAAGGGCGAACTGATAACGGCCCTGCGCAGCAATCCCTTGGTGGATGCCGCCGGTATTGAGGCATGCCGTATCACCTCGGTCTCCGTCAGCGCCCTGTGTTTGTCGTCGGCCGCCGCTCTGCAGAGACAGACCAGCTCCCTGTAAGACAGCGGCCTTTTGTGCTCGTACGGAATCCCTCGCATTATCTGAACGAATCGTGATTGCCACGCTCGAGGCAGAAAACCTACTCCAAAGACGTTAACGTGTACTTCTCTACCCAATGTGTATCTGTTGGGGGAGTTCAGCCGGAAGCATCCCTCTGCGTCGAGTAGGCGATACGCGTCGCGCATGAATCTCTCTTGATCTCGCACATGCTCAATGACGTCGCTCGCGGTGACATAACGAGCACTCCCGTCTGGCAAGGGCAAGGACTCAGCGCATCCCGCCAGCAAGGTGACGTTCAGTACGTCGTGCTCCTCAAGTCGCTTCTTCGCCAACGCCAGGTTGCTCATCGAGATGTCAATACCGATCACGTGGTCGAACTCCGCCGATAGCACCACCAGAGCACCACCTGTCCCGCACCCTATGTCTACGGCCAGGCCACCATCAGCCACGGGAACACCCAAGCAAGCCATGAGGCTCCGTGCCTCCTCGCGTTGCTTCTGCTCCCTCTCTCGTGCATTGACCTTGAAGTTGATGTATCTTCGCACCAGATCAGGCGGCAGTGTGACCCCTTCAGGACCAGGACGGGATTGGAAATGAAAGACGATCAGGTCCGCCAGAGACACCTGAGACGACTTCCTCAGAAGCTCCGTCGCGTGTTGCCAGTCTGCGTCCTTGCTGTCGTAGGGGGGATCGAAGACCCTCAGGTCAGCTATCTCGCCCAGCTTTGGGAAACGTACACCGCATTCAGAGCATGCCAACTCGCAGAGCCCGGCCCCGCACTTGGGACATCTCAGACGCGGAGGCATTGCCTCCTTCATTGTGACTGGTCACCCTTTCCTTCCCCCGAGGGGCGTCCGAGGGCCCGACTATTGGTGCGAACTTCCGCTCTCGCTGTCTTCGCCCGTGCCGCCACCTTCTCGAGGAGGACTTCCACGGCTCGTCCGACTCCACCTTCGTCGCACCTCGGGCGATCTTCACTTGCCCCTGCGCAATGCGCATCCTGTGGGGGCCGGATGAGCGGTCGCAGTGATCCAGACAGCCCCCCTGACACCTCGGGGGACGCCCTTGACGATCTGGCGACGGACGTGTACCATGCCTCCGAAGTTCGCGCGCGCTCAGACGCTGCCGTGCCCGAGTTCTGTCAAGAGCGAGACCCCTGAGAACGTGCCCGTCCCGCTCCGCGATACGGTCCTGGCAGGCGACGGGCGAGGGTGAGGCCACGAATGGCTGGTCAGCAATCATCCGCACCTGAGCCGTGCCCTACCATCGTTGACCCCTGGCTGGCGTTCGTGGCGCTGATCTGGGGCGGGAACTTCGTCACCTACAAGATCCTCCTCACCAACCTGCCCGCGACCGGTCTTCTGGCTGTGCGCTTTGTTGCGGTGACCAGCCTCCTGCTCCTCTTCCTGTGGGTCACCGGCCGCCTGCGCCGCAACGAGCCGGGGATGTGGCTGCGGCTCTTCCTGGCCGGCGTGCTGATAATGGGTACGCAGCAGCTTATGTTCGTCCACGGTCTCAACCTGACCGCTGCCGGCGAGGGCGCGCTGCTTTTTGCCACCGCGCCCATCTTCACGGCCCTGATGGTCGCGATCACCGGCGCCGAGGCCATCACCCGCTCGAGCTGGATGGGCGTCATCACCGCCTTCGTCGGGACCGCGATGGTCATCCTCGGGGGTAGAGAGGCTGCGGAGGTCGCGCACACGCGCATCACGGGCGACATCCTGATGCTTGGCTCCGCCGTCCTCTATGCGCTGTTCATGGTGCTGAGCAAGGGGTTGATGGAGCGCTACGGGGCGCTCAAGGTCGTGAGCTTCGCCTACCTTTTCGGGGCTTTGGTGGTGGTGCCCTCCGGCGCTCGCGAGGCGCTTGCCGCCGACTGGGCGGGCCTACGCCCCGCCTGCTGGTTCTGCCTCGGCTACCTCATAGTGCTGGCGGGGGTGTTCGGGTTTGTGACGTGGTACTGGCGCATCTCGCGAACCAGCGCGGCGCGCGTCGCGGTCTATCAGTATCTGGTGCCGGTGGTGGCGCTGATCGCTGCTGCCATCTGGCTGGCCGAGCGCCCGACGCCGATTCAGCTCCTCGGCGCACTCCTCGTGCTCACCGGCCTCGTGTTCGCCCGCCTTACCCCACGCGTTGCGTGCCCGTAGGTGCCGCCTGCTTGCGCGCCGTTGCCCTAGTCCGAGGCCCCATGTCCGCTACGTATTTTTCACGAGCCACTTCAGCGTCCGCTCCAGCTCTTCCCGGTCCGCCGCCGTGACGTTGTAGAACACCTTGTTAGGCTCCAGGTGCTTGTGGA
>CBFDBV010000369.1:0-4998 GCA_965603135.1 uncultured bacterium | reverse complement strand
GCCTCATCATTGTGATCTTCGCGGGCGCGACCGTCGCCTGGATGATCCTGGGCGGAAGCGTGCGCGTGCGCACCGAGGAGGCCGGGAGCAGGCTGCGGGATGAGGTTGCGGCGCTCTGGGGCGAGCAACTCACCCAGACCTCGCCAACGCTGAGCATTACGGGGGAGTTCACCGAGAAGGAGAGGGAGGACAAGAAGGAACCGTTCCAGCCGGTTACTCTCGCCCCGGACTCGACCGATATCCAGGCTGACGTGGACCTCGACCTGCGGCGGAAGGGGCTGCTTTGGTACCGCACCTACAAGGTCACCTTCGACGCGAGCTATACGGTCGCAAACCCCCTGGAACGTGACGGGAAGCTCACGACGAAGCTGTTCCTGCCCACCAGGCAGGCGAACTATGACGACTTCCATTTCTCCGTGAACGGGCTGGAGGCCGCGCCCAGCGCAGACGAGCCGCCAGAGGCCCGCAGCACCGTGAAGCTGACGCCAGGGGAGGAGGCGACGATCAAGGTTCACTACGAGGCGCGGGGGATGGACACCTGGCGTTACAGCTTCGGCAGCGGCTCGCTGGGCGTCAAGAACTTCAAGATGGTGGTGCGCACCGACTTCGACCGCATTGACTTCCCGCCCAGGAGCCTCTCGCCGGACACCAAGGGCGAGTTGGATGGCGGCTGGGAGCTGACCTGGGAATCCAAGCACCTGATTTCGGGCCTGCCGATGGGCGTCGAGATGCCGGAGAAGCTGAACCCGGGCCCATGGGCGGCGCGGCTGAGCTTCTTCGCGCCGGTGGGACTGCTCTTTTACATCTTCGTGCTGGTGATCGTGGGCGTGGTGCGTGACGAGAACCTGCACCCGATGCACTACTTCCTGGTGGCCGGCGGGTTCTTCGCCTTCCACCTGCTGCTCTCGTACACCGTGGATCATATTGACGTGCACGCGGCCTTCGCGCTCTGCTCCGTGGTGTCGGTGCTGCTGGTGGTGCCGTATCTGATGCGCGTGATGAGCGCGGGCTTTGCGCTCAAGATCGCGGCGCCCGCGCAGCTTGCCTTCCTGGTGCTCTTCTCCTGGGCGTTCTACTTCCCCGGTTACACGGGCCTCAGCATCACCGTCGCCTCCATCGTGACCCTGGCGCTGATTATGCACCTGACCGCGAAGGTTGACTGGGAGCAGAAGTTCAAGAGCGTGGTGCCCCCGCCCAAGCCGCCGCCTCCGACCGGAACGCCGGGGAGTGCGTAACCGCGAGGCGCACTCTGCGCCCTGCTGCGAGTCTAGGTTCAGGGCGGGAAACCTTGACCGTGGGCCTGCAGGTTGCCCAGGCAAGCGTCCTATCTCACCACCGACCATTCCCATCAACTGACCATGTGTGCAGCTTTGCGCATAGAAAGTTGGACTGGGGGGCTGGCGAGCAGAGGAGCCGCGAGGAGGTAGACAAGTGAGCAATATCGGTTATGCAGCCGTGCTGGCGCTGCTGGCTTTGTGCGCCTGCGCAGCAAGCGCCCAGGAGTATGAGGCGCTGCCCTACGGCGACCTGGAGTACATGGCGGGAGCGGGGGACGGAACTCAAGCGTGGTGCGTCTGGGCACGGGCGGGGAAGCCGCCGCTGGCTATTGTCGGGTGGTCGGTTGGGAAGGATAACCCGGCCAGCGGGAATGCGTGTGTGAAGGCCGAAGGGGCGAAGGGGCCGGTTGAGGAGTTTCTGATAGCTGGCGAGGGCTCCGGCGGCGAGATCGTGGGGACGATCAAGCTGCGGGGCGAGGAGGAGGGCGCGCAGGCGAAGGTGCGGCTGAGCTGGTTCAACCGGCTCACGCGTGTGGACGAGACGAAGACCTTCGACCTGACCGGCGACTGGCAGACCTATGAACTGAGCACGCGGGCGGATGTGGGCGGGCCGCTGGAGCTTGCAGTCATTCCCGTTGGCGAGGCAACAATCTACGCTGACGACTTCTCGATCCGCTGCGCCGGCCCGCCGCCCAACGAGAACGTTGCGGACCCGACGCCCGTTGGGCATGACCCGGTTACGCTGCTGCCACTCCAGGAGTACACCGGCGAGGCGAAGGGGCGGGAGGGCTCGGTCGAGTTGAGGGTCAGCTTCCCGACTGAGGACGAGCCCATCGTCCCCTATGTCTGGGGCGGCATTCCGTTCCCCAAGGGCGAGGTCTACGACAGGCGCTGCCTGCGGGTGGTGGACGCCCAGGGGAATGCAGTGCCCGCGCAGTTCGACGTGCTGTCGCGCTGGCATGGGGATGCCTCGATCCAGGCGCTGCTGGTGACGGTGCCGGCTGGGCAGGAACACGGACTGGCGCAGAGGTTGCGGCTCGATTATGCTTCGCGGCGAGCTCCGGGAGCGGGGAGAAGCGAGGCAATGCGGGGGCCCAGTAGCGAGTGGCGCGAGCGCATTGAGCCTGTGGTGGTGGACCTTGAGGGGAGGGAGGTGGAGCGCGAGGACCTGCAATGGGAGGTGACCGAGAGAGAGGGCCCGCTCTGCCGTGTGATGTGCAAGCGCCAGCGCTTGGGGCCGTTGACTGTCGAGAGCCGCCTTACCGCCTTCGCCGGCTCCTCGCGCGTGCTCATCAGCACCTGCTTCATCAATGAGGGCGAGCGGTGTGTGGTGCGCGACCTGGGGCTGCGGCTAATCTGGCCTGGCGAGGGCTTCGTCAGCGTCACGCGCGGTAGGAAGACCAAGGACCTCACGAAAGGCGGCGGGACTGGAGGCACAGGCGGCGTCGCGACGCTCCAAGGCCCTGAGACGGTCGTCGGCGTGGCGATCCGCGACAGCCACGAGAACCGCGCGACATTCTCGGCGAGGAGGGAAGCCGCGACGGCGTGGTCGTGGTGGCAGGAGTACCGGGTGGCAGGGGTCGTGCTCAGCCAGGGCCTGGCGCGGACGTTCGAGGTCATGATTGACTTCGACAACCAGGGCCAGGTGCCGCAGTACTCGACCCGCAAGCTGCCGCTGTTGACCGCGCCGGCCGAGTGGTACTGTAACAGCGGCGTCTTCAACTTCCTGATGCCGCCCGACCCGGAGACCTTCCCGATCTTCGAGAGCACGCTGGGGAGTCTGCAAACCCTCGGGCGCTTCTCCTGGGAGCAGAAGGATAGCCGCGAGCTCTACGGCTGGTTCAACTTCGGCGACGCGCCCGGCGATGGTGGCTGGTCGAACTTGGAGACCATGGCCGACCACGAGATCTTCCTGCACTTCTTCCGCACGCTCTCGCGCGAGCACTACGAGAACGCGCTGCTGGCCGCCGAGCACTACCGCGACGTGGACATTGACCACCGCTTCGGCTACTGTCATACCCACTGCAACAATCACACCTCCTCCGGCGAGAGCTGGTCGCACTCTTGGATCCAGGGCATCCGCGATCTCTTCTTCCTGACCGGCGATGGGCGGAGCCTGGCGGTGCTGCGCGAGGTGGGGGAGAGGCTGCTCTCCAAGGAGCCGGGCTTCACCACCGGCCGGGACTGGACGCGGGCCATTGATAACCTGGTTGACATCTACCAGGCGACGGGCGATGAGCTGTATCTGAGCGCAGCGCTGGAGCATATCCGCGTGCTGGGCGAGCGCCAGGAGCCGGAGACCAGCGTCTGCGGCGGGGAGAGCGGCTCGTGGTATCACAATCGCTACGAGGCCGGCAGCGCGTTCAGCTGGTACGGCTGCCTGGCGATGGCGAAGCTGCACGCGAACGTGGGCGGGGACGAGCTGCGCGAGGTCTTCCTGCGCGAGCTGGACCTGTCGCTGGATGTCGAGCGCAAGGGCAAGGCGGCGTACGTCTATCTGCCCGATGAGAGCGTCTCCGAGGACAAGCGCGCGGAGGTCATCGGGCGCTACACGCTGGGGCGCGGGTCGGTGCTGTTCCCGGCGCTGGGCTACGCCTACAGGCTTACCGGCGACGAGAAGTACCTGCGCATCGGGCTGGATGTGCTCGCCTACTGCCTGCTCAATCAGCGCGGCAGCTCTGATGCCTCGGCCACCTCGTTCATCACCGCCTTTTTGCGCGAGGCCAGGTCGGCGGGCTGGGGGGCCGAGCAGGAGGCCGAGGCCTTCGCCCGCGCGCGCGAGTTCTCGTGGGCGCAGCACCCGCGCGAGGTGGCCAACGGCGGCTTCGAGATGGACAGCTTCCGGCACTGGAGCGTCAAGAAGGTCCCCGGGCAGGACTTCTACGAGGACCCGATCGTGCATGTCTCCTATCATCTCGACGAGCAGGTCAAGCTGGAGGGGCGGCGGGCGCTACGCATTCACTCGGACAACCGCGGGCGGGTCATCAGCGTCGCCGGCAAAGTGGCGCTGGCTGGCGGGCGGCGCTGGCGGCTGAGCGGCTGGGTGCGCTCCGACGAGACCATGAACCCGACGATGTCCTACGGCTTGCGCAACTACGACACCAACCGGCGCTCCGGCGGCAGCCTGATCGCGACCGGCGCTGTGCGGGACGGCTGGCAGGAGCGCGCGGCCGAGTTTATGAGCCTGGGCAACATGGTACTGACCGTCACCGTGGGCAATCGGCGCGGCACCGGCGATGTCTGGTTCGACGAGATCGGCCTGGAGGAGCTGGGCGCACTGCGGAAGCTGCTCACCGACAACGGCGTCGGCCACGAGGGCCGGGAGCCGCCGCAGGAGCTGATCATCCCCACCGGCGGCACCTACCTGCCGGACGCGCCGATGACCGGCGACGTCGAGAGCGACGGCCCCATCAGGTTCTCCGAGGGCGCGCTCACCGACGGCGACGATGGCTACGACTACCACCGCAAGCCGTGCAGTTACGCGTACTGGCAGGACCGACCGCAGGGCGAGCTGCTCTTCGACCTGGGCGGCGAGTACGAGGTGGACCGCGTTGCGCTGAAGGTGAACTGCGACCCATCGCGCCGCGCGCACGGTACCGCGAAGATCGAGCTGCTGGCGGCCGAGGGCGAGGAGCCCATCGCGGTCATCGAGGCGCCCGTTGACGGCTGGAACAGCTTCGACGACCTGGAGTTGACCGCGCAGAAGCTGCGCCTGCGCCTG
>CBFDBV010000368.1:0-5019 GCA_965603135.1 uncultured bacterium | reverse complement strand
TCGCACTGCTCGCGCTGATGATGCCGGTGGTGGCGCTGGCTCAGTTCCCCAGACCGAACATACCCGGAATCGAGATACCGGGACTGGACAAGCTCCTGAAGCAGGAGCCGGCCCTTGCCACCAGCCTCGCAGACGCTCGCACGGAAGTGCCCTTCCTGGACGGTTTCGATCCGAGAGCCCCCAGGCGGCTGTCTCTGCTGCCGCGTGGCCCGAACGGCGGTTTCCTGCTTACCCATGCCGGGACGTTCGAGTACCACGCACTGAGCTACTGTCTGAACGCCGGCATGTACGGCCCCGGCGGAGGCGACGGGTACCTCTACGCGCCACTGAGAGGGTCCCTCGCTGGTATCGTCCAGAGCGTGCTGCACAACTCGATAGACCATCCTGACATCGCACAGTCGGACATCCAGGAGCTGCTGTGGGCGATACTGGCGCGGTCGGGCATCAAGCAGCTCCCAGCCCGGGTGCAGGCCGCTGCCGCCCAACTGCTGACACCTGAGGAGATAGGCAGGCTCGACACCGGCGCGCTGGGGCTGCTTCCCGAGGCTGCAAGGGAGGCGGCATTCGCGCGCCTTCCGCCGTTGGTGCGCCAGGCTCTGGAGGCCGAAGCACGGCTGCGCGAGATGCTAACCAGCCCCGGGACGACCTTCGCCGAGCTGGAGCAAGTCGCGGTGCTCACCGGCGAGCCAGAGCCGGGGCAGGGGAGCAGGGAGGTCCTCCTGGGCCGCTGGTCCTACCAGCCGGACGGCTTGTTCGTGCGCTACTTCCCCAACGGCTACCAGCGCAACCGCATCCAGGTCAGCCTGCCGCGCAGCTTCGACATCGAGCGAGATGAGGACAACCGCATCACCGCCATCGCCGACTCCTACGGCAATGCCATCGAGCTTCAGTACGACGACGAGATCGAGCCCCTGGTAGTCCCCGGCGATCCCGGAGTGCGCGGCTGTGCGTTGGCGTCCATCCACTTCGCGCGCAACGCTGTCTTCCTGCCGCATACGACCGTGAACCTGGAGGCCGACTGGCAGGGCGTCGGCTGGACATTCGCCGGTGTCCAGACCGGCCGAGGTCGCATCGGGACGGCGCCGGATCGCTTCACGGAGCCGAATGAGCGCTACGCCGCGGCCTGGGCGCACGCGACGGAGTTCCAGGCGTTGAGCGGCCAGTTCGACGCCGCGGCGAGTCGTCGCATGGTTGAGGGCGGCCTCCAGGATGTGAGCGATCTCTCCCACTTGGCGATGGCGCTCGAAGATGCCATCGGCGAGGACATCGCCGAGAGGGAGAACTGGACCGGGTGCCACCTGGACATGGTGAAGGAGGCGTGGCAATCCGCGGTGCGCGCGATAGCGCGCGGGCCTGAGGAGGAGGTGACCGACCAGCCGGAGGGGCAGGCCGGCGTGCAAGGGCAGCTATCGGGAGTGCGCCTCGCCGTTTTGCCGCCCGGTGTCGCGGACCAGCCCCAGTACGCCCTGCTGGGGTGGAGCCTTCCGCCTGCGTTGAGCTGGACCGGCCAGACGGACCCCGCCCCGGCGGGCGGCGTGGAGTTCGATCCGTCGAAGGGCGCCTCGGTCCCGGGCGACACGGGAAAGCAGCGTCAGGGTAACGGCGGCCCATCCGAGGAGAACCATAACAGTGAGTGCGACAAGGTGCGGGCCGAGCTGCAGGGCGCCCAGACGGTCAGGGGTGTCTACGCCAAGCTGAATCCGGATGACTACGCGACCGGCCAGGACCTCGACCAGGCCGTCATCAACGAGCTGAACCGGCAACTCAACGAGCAGGGCCAGCCGCCGCTGGACAGTGGCAACATGCCCATGGCGACGAACGCGGCCAACTGTACACTGGTGCCGGGCGGCGACGGGCCCCAGTACGAGGCCGATTGGCGGGCCCTGCGGGGGCTGCGCTTCGACAAGGAATTCGGCCAGTACATCAAGAAGAAATACTTCGCAGGTCAGCCGGATGTCATCTTCGATGCGGCTCGAGCGCACGAGCAGGTGCACCAGAACAAGTGCGAGGAGATAAGGGGTGGTGGGGGCGATTACGGCCAGTGGGGCAACAACGCCAGGAACCACCAGCAGGACGAGCTTGCGGCCTATGACGAGCAGATCAGGAAGCTGAAGGAGTGGCTTGACGCTCACTGCAGGTGACGGGTAACGGCGGAGGCTGGAGGCTGGAAGCCGGAGTCGTGTGCCGTTCGTCGTCTGTCGTTTCCAGCCTCCAGCATCCCGCTTCCAGCCTCTGCCTTACGGCATCTTGATCCAGCCCGCCTCGAGGGCGGGGTCGAGGATGGCGCGCATCTTCTCAACGTCCTCGTCGGTGATGTGACGGGCCGGGAAGAAGGTGCGCCGGTCGCACAGCCCCAGTATCTCTTGGGCCGCCTTCATCGCGCCGACTATGCCGCCGACGTTGAACGTCCCCGGCTCGGCCACGAAGAAGAACGGGAATATCTGATTGACGCGGCCTTGCAGTTCCCGCGCCTTCGCCACGTCGCCGGCCATCCCCGCCTCGACCAGCTCCACGCACAGGTGCGGGCAGGCGTTGGCGATGCCCAGCACCGCACCGTGCATACCCATCAGCATCGAGGGCGCGATGAGCGGCTCCGAGCCCTCGAAGATCACGAAGTCGTCCCGGTCGCCGAGAGCGTTGACGATCCTGATGGCGCGGGCCAGATCGCCCGTGCTGTTCTTGACGCCCAGGATGCGCTCATGCTCGCTCAGGCGCAGGAGCGTGTCCAGCTCTATCTCGTTGTCCGCGCGCGAGGGGATGTCGTAGATGACCAGCGGCAGCGGGCTGGACTCGGCCAGCCTGGTGAAGTAGTTGTAGAGGTCCTCCTGGCCGTAGAAGAAGTAGTAGGGGCAGGTGGCGACGATGGCATCGGCGCCGCGCTCGGCCGCATCCTGGGCGCACTGAACGCTCCGGCCGAACGAGGTGGAGGACACGCCCGCGAGCAGCGGAGAGCGCCCTGCCAGCGCATCGGCGGCCGCGTCCACCATCTCCGCCCTCTGCTCGTTGGTCATACTGGGCCCCTCGCTGGAGGAGCCTAGCACGAATACCCCGCCCACGCGCGCGTCGAGGAAGTAATCGATTATGCGCCCGACGGCCTGACGGTCCACAGTCTCGTCGGCGGTGATCGGCGTTGTGCACGGCGGCACTACCCCGCAAAGGTCGCTGGCTCGCAGCATACTCGGCCTCCCTGTCGCGTGGCCTATGCGCTATGCGCGCAGGATATTCCCTCCTGCCCCGCGTGTCAAGCTTGGCGCGACTTGGCACACAAAGCAGGATTCTCCTTGCCGCCTGGTCAAGATGTGTCTCAGGCCAGCAAGGTCACGCCGACCAGGTGACTGGGGCCAATGGATGGATCACTCGTAACCGACAGCGTAAAGCATGCCTTCGCGCACACGAAACAGCTCCTCTTCGAGCGCTTTGATCTGGGGCGCTGGCTGAAGCTGGGCTTCATCGCGATGCTGGGCGGGGCGGTGTGGCGTGGTGGTGGAGGCTTCAGCGGCTCGGGTCCCAACGTGCCCGTCGGAGGTGGGGAGGAAGGCGGCGCAGGCGAGGTCGTCAGCGATCTTCTGAGCGCTCTGTCGTCGGCCCTGGACTTCGCAAGGGACCACATCGGCGAGCTGATTCTGCTGGTCGTGGGGCTGGGCTTGCTCTGGGTCGTCTGCGTCCTGTTGGCGCTTTACATCCGCTGCGTGTTTCGCTTCATCTTCGTGGACTCCGTCGCAGCCCGAAGCGAGCCCTCAATCCGGGCCTCCTGGGGCCGACACTGCGCGCAGGGCTGGTCACTGCTGGGCTGGCTGATCGTGATGGGTCTCGTGCCGCTCGCGCTGATCGTCATAGCCCTGGTGCCGATAGTCACCAGCGGGGCTCTGATCGCCAGCGGCGAGGCGTTGTCCGCAGTCCTCGGGGTAGGCGGGATTGTCGCGGTCATGGCGGCGTTCTTCGCGGCCATCTTGATGCTCGCGATCGTGCAAAGCCTGACCGATGACTTCCTGGTGCCGGCGATGTACGCGTCCGGGGACGGGGTTGTGGCGAGCTGGCGCCACATCTTTGCGGCCTGGCGCGGGCATCTCTGGACCGTGGTCACCTTCTATCTGTTGAAGTTCCTGCTTGGGCTGGGCGCTGCGATAGTGGCCGGGCTGGTGATGCTCCCGATGCTGTTGCTGATGCTCTTCTCGCTTGGTGGTGCAGCGGCACTGGTGGGCGGGGCCTTTGCGCTCGGCCTCAGCGGGAAGACGGTCGCCATCCTCCTCGCCGTGCCTCTGGCGACGGCGGCTATGCTGGCGATCCTCGTGTGGGCCTACCTGATACAGTGCGTGCTGCTGCCGGTCACGGTCTTCTTTCAGGCCTACTCGCTCAGCTTCATCGGCCGGCTCGACGCGCAACTGAAGACCATCTGACCGGGGACGGATCGGGTACAGTCACCTTGGGTGACGGTCCCCCCTGTGTCCCCAAGAATCGGTCGCGCGCACTTGCCCACGGGGGCCGGAGAGGGTAGAATAGGACGTGGCATGGCGCATAGGCCACACTGTGTGCGAGGAGGCCGAACATGGACGCGTATATCTACTGGCTCATAGCCGCAGTCGTTGCGCTGATCCTCGAGGTCCTGTCCGGGACGATGTACCTTATCTGGGTGGCGGGCGGATGCTTCCTGGCTGGCGTGGCGGCGGCCCTGTTCCCGGTGGCGTGGGTTCCGTGGGCGACGTTCGTGGTGGCCAGCGCCGTCCTGATGTACTTCGGCCTGCCCCTGGCGCAGCGGATCCGTGAACGAGGCGGGCAACCATCGAACGTGGACCAAATGATAGGTCGCCAGGCAGTCGTCCTCGAGACGATTGACCCGATGGAGAATACCGGGCGCGTGCGCTTTCAGTCGGACGAGTGGCGTGCCCGCAGCGACCAGCGCATCGAGGAGGGCCTCATGGTTCACATCGAGCGCGTCGAGGGCACTACGCTGATGGTGACTGAGAAGGGCAGCAACAACAGTAGCGAGTAGCGAGAAACAACAAACGACAACAGCCGTGG
>CBFDBV010000367.1:0-5043 GCA_965603135.1 uncultured bacterium | reverse complement strand
CGGGCGGCGCCTCGCCGGTGATCATCGCCCGCACGCGACCGGGCGTCAGCTCGCCCAAGCCGAAGCTCGTGTCCACCGGTTCGATCCAGATGCCCATCGCGCGAAGCTGCTCGGCCAGGAACGGGTCCAACTCCTCGACGACGTACAGCTTTTCGACTGAGTCCGCGAACTCACGCAGCCGCTCCTCAGGAAGCGGCCAGACCAGCCCCAGCTTGAAGAACGACGCCTCGGGGAACACCTCGCGCGCGTGCTCATAGACGACGCCGGAGGAGATGATGCCCATCGAACTGTCCCCGGGCTCCTCGCGGTTGAGATCGGTCTTCTCCGCGAACTCCGCCAGCCTTGCGGTGCGCTCGGCCATCACTTGCCGTCTCACCCGGGCATGAGCCGGGACCATCACGTACTTCGGCGGGTCGGGCTCGAACTCGCCGCGCAGCGCGACCTCCTGCCGTTCGCCTACGGACACGAGACCGTCCGAGTGAGAGAGGCGGGTGGTCAGCCGGAGCAGCACGGGCGTGTCGAACTCCTCGCTCAACTCGAAGGCGCGGAGGGTGAACTGACGCGCCTCGGAGCTGTCTGCCGGTTCGAGCATGGGGACCTTGGCGGCGCGGGCGTAGTGCCGGCTGTCCTGCTCGTTCTGAGAGCTGTGCATAGAGGGGTCGTCGGCGCAGACGATGACCAGACCGCCCTCGACGCCGGTGTAAGAGAGCGTGAAGAGCGGATCGGAGGCGACGTTGAGGCCGACGTGCTTCATGGTCACGATGGCCCGCGCGCCGGCGAGCGAGGCGCCCGCGGCCGCCTCCAGCGCGCACTTCTCGTTGACCGACCACTCGACGTAGGTGTCGCCAAGCTCGCCCAGCGCCGGCAGTATCTCGGAGGAGGGCGTGCCGGGATAGCCGCTGCCGAATCTGACGCCGGCCTCCCAGGCTCCACGCGCCACGGCCTCATTGCCGGAGAGAAGTAGTCGCTCTCTTGCATCCCTCGCAGTCTCTGCCATATCAGTTACTCCGTATTCCCTTTGCGCTTGTCCACGACTCTGACCGCCTTGCCCTCGCTCACGGGCAGGCTCCCGGGCTCGTGCAGCTCCACCCTCGGCGTGAGGTCCAGCTCCGAGGCCAGCCGCCGCGCAATGCGCTCGCGCAGCGCGTTAAGCTCGCGCATCTCATCAGCGAACGCCTCTTGCGTCAGCTCCACGTTGATGGTCAGCTCGTCCAGGTCGGCGGGCCGGTCTATCTCAATCGAGTAGTTGCGGCCAACCTCTCTGACATCCATCAGCGCCCGCTCGATCTGCATCGGGTAGACGTTGACGCCCTTGATGACCAGCATATCGTCGGTGCGACCGATGATGCGAGAGAGGCGCCGATGCTGGCTGCCGCAAGCGCACGGCTCGGGGAGCGAACGTGCCACGTCGCGCGTCCGGTAGCGAATGAGCGGCATCGCCTCGCGCCGCAGCGAGGTGAGCACGATCTCGCCCTGCTCACCCGGCTGCACGGGCTCCAGGCTCTCGGGGTCGAGCACCTCCACCAGGAAGTGATCCTCGCACACGTGCAGGCCGTCCTGCTCGGCGCACTCCATCGCCACGCCCGGGCCGCACATCTCCGAGAGCCCGTAGCAGTTGTGCGCCTTCGCGCCGAAGCCCTCCTCGATGCGCCGCCGCAACTGCTCGCTGTGCGGCTCAGCCCCCAGGAATATGACCCTGACTCTGAAGTCCTGGCGGGGATCAATGCCCTGCTCATCGCACAGGTGGAGCACGCGCAGGGCGTAGCTGGGGATGATGTGCAGCACCGTCGAGCCGAAGCTCTGCATCAGGTGCAGTTGGCGCTGGGTGTTGCCGGCGGAGGCGGGGATGGTCATACAGCCGATCAACTCGGCGGCGTAGTGAAAGCCCAGCCCGCCGGTGAAGAGCCCGTAGCCCATCATGTTCTGAAAGACGTCATCGGCGGTCACGTCCGCCGCGATCATGCCGCGGGCCACGCACTCGGACCATCGCCGCACGTCACCGGCGGTGTGATAGACCGCGGTCGCCAGGCCGGTGGTGCCGGAGGAGTAGTGCATCCTGATCACTTGCCGCCTGGGAACCGCCAGGAAACCGTCGGGCATCCCCGCTCGGAGGTCGTCCTTGGTGGTCACCGGCAACAGCCGCACGTCCTCAGGCGTGTTGATGTCGCCGGGGCTGATCCCCGCGTCCCTGAGCTTGTCGCCGTAGGCCGGCGCCGCCTGTGCGCGCTCGAGGACGTCGCGCAGCAGCTCGACCTGCAACTCATCGAGCTGCTCGCGTGTCAGCTTGACACCGTCGTCGGTGAACGCCATCCTGTCCGGCCCTCTGCATGAGGTCGTCGGTGCTCGCCTGGGAACAGGGCCTTTCGCCCTCACCCCCCATTCAACCTCCCCGGCCAACGGCAAACGGCACAAAGGGTGGCTCGTAGGTCGGGCTTTCCAACCTGACTCCGTCTCCTTCCTCTCAACCCGGGGCCCTCACCTCTCGAGGCCGAAGGATTGTCGGGCCGCTGTGCGGAAGTGGTGACTGCGCCCGAGATGACTGATGCAGCCGCTCGCCTGGGACAGTTCTTCACGCCGCAGCCGGTCGTAGAGTTCGCCTACGACGCCCTTGAGCTGTGCGGCGCGAGCCTCAACGGCATGACCGTGGTAGACCCCGCCTGCGGCCCCGGGGGATGGCTTGTCGGAGTGCTGCAACGCGATCCCCAGCTTGCGGTCGGCTGCGACTGTGACCCGGGGATGATCGAGGCCTGGCGCGCTTCGTCGCTCGTCGAGCATCCCCCCTGCCTGCTTTGCGTGCTTGACGCGCTTGTGCCCGAGGTCCTGCCCCACGGGCACTTCGACCTGGTGGTGGGCAACCCGCCCTTCGGAACGAAGCTGGCGAAGGCCAGTGAACGTGACCTGACGGCCATCGCAGGCGCCTACCGGCTCTGGCGCGCGGCTGAGCCCTTGCGTCTGCTTGCCCCCGGGCTGACGACCACAGAGCTGGCGCGGCTGCGCCGGTTTCCCCTGGAGATACTGTTCCTCGAGCGCTTCGTTCAGCTCTGCCGACCGGGCGGCTGGATCGCCATCGTCCTGCCCGAGGGCATAATGGCGAACGCGCGCTGGCGCTACGTGCGCAGGTGGCTGCTGGACACGGTGACGCTGCGCGCCGTCGTTGGCTTGCCGCGGGATACCTTTCGTCGCCAGCGCACCACCGCCAAGACCTGCCTGCTGCTGGCGCAGAATGTGCCGCCACCAACGCATCACAGAGTGGCGCTGGCCGAGGTGGACGAGTGCACCGCCGAATGCTTCGCCAGGCTGCTTGAGGCGTGGCGGGCGGGCGAGGAGATGACGAGCGCGTACCCCGATGGCCTGCTGCCGCCGCCGGTGATGCGGACGTAGGCGCGGCGATGCTCATCTCACCGCAAGAGGTCACATCCTGAGCCGAGGGAGGCTGCTGCTATGACGAACGTGAGAGACTTCGGAGCCGAGGGCGACGGTCGCACCGATGACACCGACGCCATCCAGCGCGCGCTTGATGAGGGCGACGGCCTCATCTGGCTCGACAGAGGCGACTACGTTATCTCGCGGCCGCTGGTGGTGGAGCTGGCGGAGGCCGGCCGCCTGGGCATCAACGGCGGGGGGGGCACGGCCACGCTGGTGATGACCGGGCCCGGGCCCGCGCTCGACCTGGTCGGCACGCACGGGGGCACGGCGGGCCCCGACAGCTTCAAGCCCGGAGTCTGGAAGCTGGAGCGGATGCCGACCGTATCTCAGCTTGAGATCGTGGGCGCCCATGATGAGGCCGACGGCATCCGCCTGACGATGACGCACGCCGCGATCATCAGCCAGGTTCACATCCGCGAGTGCCGCCACGGCGTCCACCTGGTCAAACGCGACCGCAACGCCATTATCACTGACTGCCACATCTACAGCAACCGCGGCATCGGCGTCTTCTATGACGGGGTCAACATCCATCAGAGCAACATCACCGGCTCGCACATCAGCTACAACAAGGCCGGCGGCATCAAGATCCTCGATGCGCAGATCCGCAACATCCAGATCGCCGGCAATGACATCGAGTACAACTACGACCTGGAGGCCGAGGAGTCCGCCGACGTCTGGTTCGAATGTGTGGGCGATACCATCCGCGAGGGCGCCATCACCGGCAACACCATCCAGGCCTCGCCCAGCCCCGGCGGCGCCAACGTGCGCATCCGCGGCGCCAGGATGGAGCACCCCACCGCGGCAGGTCTGCTCACCATCGCCGGCAATCTCATCAGCAGCCAGGGGACGAACGTGCACATCGCGGACAGTCGTGGCATCGTGGTGGCGGGCAATCAGTTCTTCAGCGGGCACGAGCACACAATGCTGATCGAGCGCTCGGAGTACATCAATCTGTCGGGCAACAACATCGGGCACAACCCCGACTACAAGGCGGACACGATTGACGGCATAGTGCTCAGCGACTGCAACGGCTGCTCGCTGACGGGCACGATCATCGAGAGCACGAGGGCCGGCAGCGAGCAGCAGGGCGGGGCGATTGACGTCCGCCGCAGCACCGCCATCAACATCGTCGGCTGCCAGGTGCACGACCCGCTGCATCGCGCCTTCTACCTGGAGGATGTCCAGGGCTCTCGCGTGTCGGACTGCATCTTGGCGCAGAGCGAGAGGGACAACACCATGCAGGAGGCCGTCCGGCTGGAAGACGAATGCGACGCGGTGCAGATGGCCGACAACCTGTTCGAGCCAGGGAGGAACGGGACCGTGGTCGGCGCTGGCGCCATCTAGGGCGCGGTAGCACCCTCAAACGACGTGCCCTGATGGTGGGTTCCGCCAGGGCGTTCAGCCCCTCCACAGCTCCCTGTCAAGCTCCTCCGCAGGAACCGGCAGGCTCAAGAAGCCATGCTGAGGCCAACGCTCCTGGGGTTGGCCCTCGCGCTCCAGAGAGACCGCCAACTCCATCGTCTCCCCAGGACGCAGACCAAGCGCGGCGAGGCTGAGGCCCACCTCGACGATCTTGTCAGCGGCACCGCAGGCGCTGTCTGCCAGCCCGCCGCGCAG
>CBFDBV010000366.1:0-5072 GCA_965603135.1 uncultured bacterium | reverse complement strand
AGTCCCGCGGACGATGAGGGCCGGCCGCTGTTGTGCGAGGCCTACCGCATCCGACGCGCCTCGGGCGACTACTACTACCTCCTCAACTGGGAGACCACCTCGCGCCTCGCCCGTCTGAAGGTACGCGCTCCCGTCGGCAAGGTCATCCTGGCGCCCCTTGAGGGGGCGGTCTACCTCGAGGGAGACGTCGCGGGCGAAGGCGTGCTCATCCACCTGCCTTCGCAGACGCGGGTGCTCGTGCTGGTGGCGAAGCCCGGCCGCGCTGCGGCGACCGCCCGGGAACACTGGACCGAGGAGGATGTGCGGGCGCGCTGCGCCGAGGCCCTGGCACGCGAGCGGGCGGAGCTGGCCGCCGTGGAGGCGGAGCTGACCGCGGCGCGCGTGGCCGCCGATGCCCTGGTGGTCTCCTTTGGTGGGCCTGTGAACGACGCGGGCGAGTACGAAGTCGATGAGGACACCGTCCTGCTCCTGCACTTCAACGGTGGCTTTGAGAAGGAGCCCGAGCGTGTCGAGGGCCCGGTCAGCTTCGTCGAGGGAAAGTTCGGGACCCAGGCCGTGCACTGCGGCCCGGCGGCAAGGGTGCGATTCGACCTGCCGGACGGCTTCGACAAGGACACGGGCACCATCGAGCTGTGGGGCAGGCCCGACTGGCTGACCCGCGATGGCAAGCGACACACCCTCGTTGATCTCAAAGGGCCCGGGACCTGGAATCAGAACAGACTGCTGCTCAACAAGAACCTGAATCACGAGATCGGCTTCGTCATCTGGGACCGCAGCAAGCGGGCGCTGGCGGTGAAGCTGCCCATCAACATCTTCCGGCAGCATCAGTGGACTCATATCTGCGTGACGTGGGACACCGGGAGCGGCCTCAAGTTCTACGTCAACGGCGAGCTGCGCGGAACGGCTGAGGGGCGGCTCGACCTCGAAGGCCTCGAGACGATGACGATAGGGAACGGCCACGGCTCGGAGCGGCCCTGGGAGGGGGCGATTGACGAGTTGCGCCTGTCACGTGGCGAGCGCCAGCCGCAGGAGTAGGCCATCCGCGCGGTCACAGCGAAGGAAGTCTGATGCGAAGGCGCGAAATAGCGCAGGCAAGCGAGCGGCGAGTTGCGAGGTCCTGCCCGCCGTTGCCGTTAGTCGGATGTCGGTGGTTCGAAAGGACGACCATGATGCTCAGGTTGGTGAGCACATTATCCGTACATCTCAGCCTGACGGCGGCGGTGCTCGTGGGCGCAGGATGGGGCTGGACAGACGATGCCGCTTCAACGCCCGCTGGGGCCGCGCCAACGGCCCAGCCTGCGGAGGCAGCGGCGGCACCGGATGCGCCGGCCTCGCCGGAGACTGCATCCCCGACGCCCGCGGAGTCCACGTTCGGCGGGCAGCGGTCCGCCCAGGCGCTCTTCGAGTCCCTGCCGCGTTTCGGCGAGGGAGTCTTTGCGCTGCCGGCCGCCGAACCTGAGGGCGCACGCGAGGCGGAGGAAGCGCCCGCGGTGGCCGGCGAGCGGGAAGGGCCCGCACGCGTGCGTGCCCCCTCTGCAGGCAGCCCGGTCGCCAACCTCCCTGTGCCCCCCAACTACATCATCGGCCCCGGCGACACGCTTTCCCTGAGCGTCTGGGCCCGCGACTGGGAGCAAGTGAAGACGACCGTCACCGTCAGCCCTGAGGGGCTCATCGCTCTACCCGAGGCGGGCCAGATGACGGCAGCCGGACAGAGCCTGGCGCAGTTGCGGGAGGCCCTCCTTCGCATCTACGGCCGCAGCTATGATGAGCCCACCGTGACCGTGGTGGTCGCCGAGCAGCGCATCGTCGAGGTCTACGTCACCGGCGATGCCATCCGTCCCGGCAAGTATGCTCTGCCCGGCATGGCGACGGTGCTCAGCGCGCTGTACGCTTGCGGCGGCCCCTCGCCGGTCGGGTCGTACCGGCGCATCCAGCTCAGCCGCGCTGGCCAGCCCCCCAGCACCATTGATCTGTACGATTACCTGCTCCAAGGCCGGCGCGACAACGACGTTCTGCTCAGACCCGGCGACGTGCTCTTCATTCCCACCGTCGGCGATGAGGTCGCCGTGGCGGGGGAGGTGCGGCGCCCTGCGCGCTACGAGTTGCAGGGAACTCCCACGGTCGGGCAGGCCCTCGAGATGGCTGGTGGGCGCAAGCCCACGGCGTACGCGCCGGTGGTGTACCTCTGGCGCGCCCCCGAGGGCCGCCGCTGGCAGATGATGAGCCTTGACTGCTCGGACCCGGCGGCCCGGGACCTGGAGCTGCCGCTGCGCGGCGGCGATCTGCTGATAGTCAAGCGGATGCTGCCCACCGGCAGCAACACAGTGCAGCTCAGAGGCGCGGTTAAGCGCCCGGGCTACTACCCGATCGTCCCGGGAGCGAAGCTCTCGGACCTGCTGCGCGAGGCCGAAGGCCTCTCCCCCAACGCGCACCTGGGCACCGGCGCGCTCCTCAGGCGGAATGCCGACCTGCACTATGAGATCACCACCTTCAGCGTGCGGGAGCTGCTCGCCGGCGATCCGGAGGCCGACCTCGTACTCAAGTCCTACGACATCGTCGAGATCTTCGTCCAGGAGGACGTCGAACCCGAGTTCAAGGTCGAGCTCAAGGGCGCCGTGACGCGCCCGGGCGAGTACACCTGGGCGGCAAATATGCGCATCAGTCAGCTCCTCTTTGAAGCCGGCGGGCCGGTACCAGGAGCACACCTGGAGCGGGCCGCGCTGCTTCGCATCGGCCCTGACAAGCGCTACCAGACCATCGCCCTCGACCTTCGGGCCGCGCTCGACGGCCAGCCGGAGGCCGACCTCGTGCTGGAGCGCGGCGACATCCTGGAGGTCAAGCTGCGCGAGGAAGTCGAGCCGGTGGCTCAAGCTCACATCGAGGGCTACGTGCGCGAGGGCGGGACTTATCCGCGGCGAGAGGGGATGAAGGTCAGCGACCTGGTCTTCGCCGCCGGCGGCCTGCTGCCCGGTGCGGGGCCGATCATCGAGCTTACGCACGGGCACTTCGAGGGTCAGCCCCAGACGACGCGCCTGGAGCTTACGGAGGCCCCCGACGGCTACCGCGTGGCCCCCGACCTCCTGCTGGCCGACGATGACAGCGTATGCGTGACCGGCCGCGGGGAGTTCAGCGTCCAGGCCGACCTCGTCCACCTTCAGGGCCGCGTCCAGCGCCCGGGCAGCTACGCCATCAAAGAGCAGGTCGGTGAGCGAGGCTACACCGTCTGGGACCTGCTCCGAGATGGGGACGGGCTGCTCGAGGACGCCAACCCCGATGGCATCGTGGTCTACCGGCGGCGCGATATCTCGATCGGGGAAGCCCAGGCAGATGACCTCAGGCGCGTGCTCAGCCTGCTCAACCTGGAGGCGCGGCAGCCCGCTATGCAGCTTGACGCCGACCAACAGGCTCAGGCCATCACGACCAGCGTGCGACAGGGACTGCAATCGGTCCTCAGCGGCCCCGGCGGCGTCAGCATTATCCTGCCCCCGCAGCCGCTGAGCGAGGAGGACCGCGTCGCGGCCATCCCCGTGGACGGCAGCAAGCTGATCGCCAGCCGCGGCCACACCAGCAACCTCGAGCTTCAGGCCGGCGACACCGTGGTCGTCCCGCGGCTCGTCAACACCGTCACCGTGCTGGGAGCCGTGCCCCGACCGGGCACCGTCCCCTATGCGGCAGGGCAGGCATGCAGCGCCTACGTGAACGACTCCGGCGGCTTCCGCGAGGACGCCGCCGCCCAGCGCATGGTGGTCGTTCACGCCAACGGAAAGGTCACGCCGATAGGGGGCGGCGACACCCTCCAGCCCGGAGACGTGATTGTGGTCCCCGCCAGGCACATCGTGCGCACCGTGCGCACGGAGAGTTCCTTGCAGCAGTGGCTCAGGACCGTAGTGCCGCTGGTCACCGCAGCGCTCATCTTCTGAGGAGAAGACGATGCTGAGGCACAGACACCTCACGCCAGCCCGCGCCAGGCGCCTACGCACGCTCCTGTCGGTGTTGATACTGCTCGTCACCGTCGTCGGCGCGGTGCTCGTGGGCCAGCTAGTCTACCGCATCTCCCCTCACAGCTATGCGGCGACCAGCTCGATGCTCGTCAGCAGCCAGCCGGACGTTATCGCGGCGATCATCGCCGGCGGAGCCAGGAACCTGGCGGGGGCTGCCGCCAGCACCGACGCCCTCGTCAGCACGCCCACCAGGGGCGGCCTGGGCAGCCTCTGGGCCATCCTGACCAGCCGCGAGATGCTCCTGCGCATCGCGCGCAAGCACAATCTCACCGAAGAGCTGAGGCTGGACGAGAGCGATGCCGTCGAAGCGCTCGGCGATATGACCACCTTCACACAGATCACCGACGTGGGCGTGAGCGTCACGGTGACCTGCCAGGGCTCACAGTGGGCCGCCAGGACCTCCCTCGCCGCTTCCCCCCTGACGCTCGAGAGGGCCCGGGCGCTATGTTCCGAGCTGGCCAACAGCTACCTCACCGAGCTGGAGAACTACATCACCGAGACGAATATGCGCCAGGCCCGCCAGATGCGCGAGTTCCTGGAGACCAGCAAGCAGGAGACCGAGGACCAATTGCAGGGCATTGAGCGGGACCTCCAGGTGCTTCAGTCCAGTCACACCTTCCTGGACCCCCAGAACAAGGCCGCCCAGCTCCTGGAGAGGCTCAAGACCGTGGAGCCGCGCTACGCCGAGGCCGGCGCCCGCGCGGACGAAGTCGCCGAGATGCTCCAGACCGCCCGAGGGCAGATAGACGAGCTGGCGGTTATGCGCATCGCCCAGGAGGTGATGGCGCGGAACCCGGTCATCGCTACCCTGGAGGAAAGGCTCGCAGAACTCCAGGTGGAGCTGAGCGCCGAACAGGCCAAAGGTAAGACCGAGCAGCACCGGGAGATCGTCCAGCTCAGCACCGCCATCGCCAGCACCAGGCAGCAGTTGCTGGAGGTCAAGGAAGAGGTCCGCCAGCAGGTCTCCCTTCAGACCAACCCCGCCTACGACGCCGCGGTGACGAAGGTGGTGGACTTGGAGACCGAGCTGGTCGGCGCGCAGGCCCGCAAAGCCCACTACGCCCGCTTGCG
>CBFDBV010000365.1:0-5081 GCA_965603135.1 uncultured bacterium | reverse complement strand
CGCGCCTTGGCCTTGACGGTCTCCGGGCTCAACTGAAGGAACTCCGCAGCCTGCTTGGCGGTCAACACGTCAGACATAATAACATGCCCTCTTTTGGCTTCATTTCGCGTTGTTATGCGATATTACACCACTCTGGTCCCGACCGTCAAGCCGCCGGCGCGTCTTGCAGGAGCGCATTGTCGGGCTGGGAAGCCCGCCCTACGGGGGGCTTTCCTGCTCGGGCCAAGGAGTCAACGCCGCCCAGGGCGAATGAGACGAATGACGGTGCCGTTAGCCGCCTGTGAAGACGAGTGGGGGCGCCACCGCACATCTATCGGTATCAAGGAGAGGTGAGAACGAGATGACCAACGCATACTATCTCGTCGCGATCTGTTGCCTCACGGTGGTCTGCGCCGGCTGCGGGAAGCAGGCGACCGAGGCCAGCGATGCGCAAGTCGCGCAAGCGCCCGAAGCCCAGGTGGAACCTGTCACCGGCGGCGGCGACTCCGGCGCGATCATCATTGATCACAACTGCCTGGACCTCTCGAAGATCCCCGATGAGTGGATCGAGAAGGCCAAGGCGGACCTGAAGGTCCACTACGCGCACACCTCCCACGGCGGGCAGATAACCGCCGGCCTGCAAATGCTCCAGGCTCAGGACCCCAGGTACGCCTGCGCGATCGGGAAGAGCAGCCTGCCCGCCACGTCGGGCGCGCTGTGCATCTTCGACGGCCAGGAGAGCGAGACTTACATCTCGCCGGACCTGTACTGGGCCAGCGCCGCTGGCCGGCAGGCCACCCAGTCCGTGCTCGATCACAATGGGACAATCAACGTCTCGCTCTGGTCCTGGTGCTGCCAGCAGACTCACAACTCCGAGGCTGAGACCCAGGCGTATCTCGACGCGATGGCCGCCCTGGACCAGGCCAACCCCAACGTGGCCTTCATCTACATGACCGGCAACGCCCAGGCCTGGCACGGCCACCACTCCTACAAAGAGGACAAGGACGGGTACAACCGCTATCTGCGCAACGAGCAGATCCGCGCCTACTGCCGCGCCAACAGCAAGGTGCTGTATGACTTCGCGGACATCGAGTGTTGGTACGGGGGCCAGCAGGCGACCTCGACGCACAATGGGAAGACCTTCCCGCGCGAGCACGATCGCTTCAATCGCAACGAGAAGGCGCACACCTCGGGGGAGAACTGCCTGAACAAGGCGAAGGCGTTCTGGTGGCTGATGGCCCGCGGCGCGGGCTGGCAGGGCTGAGGCGCCTAACGAGGGGCTTCTTCGGCGTCGTCCGCCTCGGGCAGGTCCCACATGCGTACGGTGTTGTCATGCCCTCCAGACACTGCGAGGTGCCCGTCGGGAGAGAAGGCGACGCACTTCACGAGGTCTGAGTGGCGCTGGAAGCGAGCTATCTCGGCGCCGGTGCTGACCTGCCATAGTCGGACTGTGCTGTCACGGCAGCCGGACAGAACACGATCACCGACCGGGGAGAAGGCCACAGCGTAGACCTTGTCCGGCTCCTGGAAGCAACACATCTGCTCTGCACTGTCTACGTCCCATACGCGAACAGTCGCGTCGTCACCGCCGGACACGATCTGGCGGCCGTCGGGGGAGAAGGCCACCGTGTTGACCCCGTCTGTATGGCCCTCGAAGCGCCCCACTCGCTCCCTGCTGGGCACATCCCAAAGCGCGATGGTTCGATCAGCGGCAGCTGACACCGCCCGGCGACCGTCGGGCGAGAAGGCCACGCTGCCAACGGCGCCTGTATGTCCGTCCAAGCGGTAGACCACAGTGCCTGTGTCCACGTTCCACAGGATGATGGGCTCTTCTGGCGCAGCGGACAGCACCTGGCGCCCATCAGGGGCCAACGCCACCGCGTAGACGGCGTGTCGGTGGCCTTCGAAGGTGCGCATACGTTTCCCGCTGGGCACGTCCCAAAGCCTAACGGTCTCATCAGTGCTACCTGATGCCACCCAGCGGCCCTCGGGGGAGAAGACCACACTCCCGATCGCGTCCGTATGCCCAGTGAAACAGCGGATCTCCGCGCCCGTCTCCACGTCCCACAGACGAACGGTCTTGTCCCAACTGCCCGACAGGATGCGGCGCCCGTCGGGGGAGAAGGCCACGCTTGCGACAGGCCCCGTGTGTCCCTCGAAGCAGCGCAGCTCGCCGCGCTCTAGCAGTGGATGTCCTACTTCAGCGTGTGGCCTGAGCGCTCCCTCGTGCAGCGGCGTCGTTGAGCTCTCTTCGTCGGATTGCAGCGTGGGGGCTGGGCCGTGCCAGAAGTGCACCGCGGCCCACGCCGCCACTAGTACCACCGCGGCCGCGGCCCCCGCGCTGATCATGACGCGTTTGCGTCTTGCTGCCGCAGCGCGGATGCGGGTGCTTGCGATGGCCTCTCGCGCCGACCTCTCGGCCAGCGTCGCCTGCCCAGATTCCGCGGCCACCGGCTTGGTGTCGGTGACCTCTCCCGCTGTCGGCTGAATCCCCATGGCCTTTAGTCCCGCGATCAGGTGGGGGAGAATCGGGGAGATCCCCTCGCGCGGAATACTGACTGACGTGGCCGCGCCCATAGCAGTACGCCACTGTGGTTGACGGGTCTGAAACTCCGCGTGTGTGATGTCGCGCAGAACCGGGATGAAGTGTTTGCTGCTTTCGTGGCCCCGGACGACTTCTACGGTCACTTGGTTAGACCCGAGGGAGTCGGGTGATATGACAACGACTACCGCCTGACATTGCTCGATCGCCTCGCCTACCTGTATCAGGTAAGCGGGGCCGGGGATGCTGTCGCGCTCGTAATACCACGTCGTGTATCCCGCTTCCTCGAGCCCCGCCGCGATCTCCAGCGCTACCTCCGCATCTTCCTCGACGTGGCTGATGAACACGTCAGCCATGAGCTACCCCTCCCTCGCTGGCGCCCCTTGTGCACGAGCCTGAGCCGTCCAAGAGGGCTCTTCCTGACTCGCTACGGCCAGACCTCGCTCGGCGCCAACAGTGCGCGTGGCTTCTGCGAGAGGTACCCCGGCACGCCGATCAGATACAGCGTGCAGTCCTCGCACTTGTCTATGGTCAGCGACCAGACCGCGTCATCCTGGCCCTCGGGCACGTCCACCCGGAACTCGTCCCCCAGCACGTAGTCACCGGCCCGCTCCAGCACCTGTGTGCCATCGGGAGCGAATACGCGCAGCCGCGCGTGGTGGTCTGGGGTGCGCAGGCCCACGCCGAAGGCCTCTGTGCCGCCGGGCACGTGGAAGTAGACCGGCCCCCGCGTCCCGCCGATGAAGGTCATGGGCACCTCGCTGCCTGCAAGAGCGGCCTGGGGCAGGTCGCCGAAGTCTATCCGACAGGCCGACCCGCCCTGGGGCTGCACGCGCAGGCGCACCAGCACGCCGCGGCCCACCTCCAGCGCGGTCACCTGGCCCTCGCCCGCCAGCGCCAGCATGTCGGGCCGGTCCGCGCCGTGGTCCACCTCGACCGTCTGGGTCACTCCGGGCGCGACCTCGACCCGCGCCAGCTCCTCGCCCGGCATGTCTTCGGCGATAAGCATGGTTTCGTGCTGGCGGATCAGCCCGGTGGTCACCCCCAGGCCGATGACGCCGTCCTCGGGCGCGATGATGAGTATCTCGTTGCCCGCGCCGCGGTAGGCGGGACTGCCGGCCGGGCCCTCGAGCTGCGCACCCAGCGCCACGACGTCCTGCGAGTACTCCCTCCGCTCGAGGTTCAGCGGCTGGAAGGCCTCCAGGTCGGCGGCGAAGTCGGCCTCGATCTGCTCGGCGGTGATGCGCGGCTCGGCGCGCCACTCGGCGATGGTCTCCCTGTCCACATCGAAGCGCTTGCCCGAGCCCTTGATGGCCAGGCGGCTGAGCACGTTCGGCACCATCACCTGGTGGTAGCGGATGGCCGAATAGCCGTAGCGGATGAGGGTCTCGAAGCGGTTGACCCTCTCGTCCTTGGATGCCTGCCCGTACTCGCGGTAGAGCACCAGCCAGTGCAGGTAGGTCTTCAGGCCCCGGATGCGCTCGCGGGCCTCCTCATTGCCGCCGGCGAGCCGGTCGGCCTGCTGGAGGTCGCGCAGGGCCAGGGCCAGGCGGTCGGTGCTCGTGCCGCGGCCGTCGCCCCAGCGCTCCCAGTAGCGGCGGATCGGCTCCGCCGCCGGGCCGTAGCCGATGGCGTAGTACTCATCCAGTAGCGCGTCCACGTCCTGGTCGAGGTCATACATGAGCCGCGCCGCCACCCAGTAGTCCACCCCGAAGGAGCCGAAGTTGTCCTCCGACTCGGCGCTCACGCCCAGCGTCTTGCGCTCACGGAACCAGCGCAGGTCCGCGGCCGTGGTGGGCACGTCGTAGCGCGGCATCTGCCAGCTCCAGGGGCAGACAGAGTAGTAGTCCCGGTCGCCGAGGTGGTGGGCATTCTTCGCCCACTCGTCGAACAGGCTCTCGCGGTCCCAGCCCTTCTGGAAGAAGCCGTCGGCGATCCAGATGATGACCCGCTCGTGCGCCCTGATGCTCGGCGGGGGGCCGGTGGGCGCGTAGGCGTACATCGCCACGTACTTGTCCGGGAACTCCTCGGCTACCATCTCCGCCACGTAGTTGGCCAGTGACAGCGCGTTGTCGGTCATGGAGCCCTCGGCCTTGCAGCTCTCGCATTCGCACCAGTTGTAGCCGTCGTTGGGCGACATCGAGACCATCATCAGCTCGGGGTTGTCGGTGAAGAACTTGCGCGCGTAGTCGCGGGCGCGCTCGCGCACCTTCGGGTTGGTGAAGCAGAGCTGCGCGTGCTGCCTGCGCTCGCCGTCAATGAGCGAGAAGTACTCTGGGTGCTCGGCGAACAGCTCGTCATCGCGCCCGCTCACGATGTTGTGGTAGGCATGGCCGGTGTGGCCGGTGAGCCAGCCGGGCATGCGGTTGCGGCGCTGCCAGGCGTGGTACTCGTCGCGCTGCTCGGCTGGCAGGCGGTTCGAGGCCGCCCAGATGCGCCGGTAGGCGAAGCTGGGCTCGAAGCTGCGGTCCAACTCCTCGATGGTGATCGTGGGCATCTGTGGCACGTGCTCGCCGAGCTCTCCCGGCATCAGCCAGCGCACCCCGAGCAAGTCCAGCAG
>CBFDBV010000364.1:0-5083 GCA_965603135.1 uncultured bacterium | reverse complement strand
GCATGGAGCTGCTGATGACCAACCCGGTGCGGGACTGGGAAGTCGCCCTGGGCAAATACCTGGCAGCAATGGGGCTGTTCACGGGCCTGTGCATCCTCAGCCTGGAGTTCCCCCTGATTCTGGAGAAGTACGGCGACCCCGACTGGGGGGCGATCCTGAGCGGCTATCTCGGACTGCTTTTCTGCGCGATGGCCTTCATCGCCATCGGGCTGTTCGCCAGCTCCCTGACCAGCAATCAGATAGCAGCCGCCATCCTGGCGGCCTTTATGCTCCTGTTCTTCTGGCTCATCGGCTGGCTCTCGATGTCGGTCAGTCAGAGTCTGGGAGACGTGGTCAAATACGTCTCCATCTACGAGAACTTCCAGGACTTCGAGAAGGGCATCATAGACACGAAGCCCATTCTCTTTTTCTTGTCGCTCACGGCTTTCGCGCTGTTCATGACGGTGCGTTCGCTCGAGCACCGGCGGATGATTTAGGTAGCAGACATCGGACCTCTGACATCGGACATCGGACTAACAACGAACGACTGTACGGCGCAACTGTTGTGGCTGTTGCCGTTCCCGATGTCCGAGGTCCGTTGTCCGAGGTCCGAACTCGGTCAGGCAGGTGACAGGTATGTCCGATGAGAGCAAGCAGCCCGAGGAAGAGACCAGGCGGCGGGTCACGGCTGACCCGCGGCTCCAGCGCGAAGGCGGCCAAGCCTCTGCGCTCGCACAGGCGGCGATGATCTCGGGATGGACCGCCGCCCTGGTCGCGGTGGTGTTCCTCTTCTGGCTGTCCATCACGAAGAAGTTCGGCGTCGGCCCCAAGGTCATACTCGCCGTCGCCGTAGTCCTGACCATCTTCTGGGCGAAGGTGTACTGGGACAGCCTGAAGGAGACGGCGGCGGCGCGTGGAGTACGCCTGGGGACGAGTTCCGCGCTGTTCGCGCTCTTCGTCCTGGGCATCCTGGTGCTGGTGAACTTCATCGGAGCGCGCCACCACTGGCGCCACGACCTGACCCAGAGCAAGCTGTTCTCCCTCTCCGATCAGACCCGCCAGGTGGTGAAGGCCCTCAAGCAGGAGGTGGGGATGATCGCCTTCGTCTCGCCGGACTACTTCAATGGCCCCGAGATCCGGGACCGGCTGCGCGAGTACGAGATGCTCGGCCCCAAGCTGAAGGTCGAGGTCTACGACCCCAAGACGAACCGGCAGAAGGTGGAGGAGCACAACGTCAGCTTCGATGGAACTATCATCGTCAAGTCGGGCGAGCGGGAGGAGAAGGTGACCGGCGGAGACGAGGAACAGCTCACCAGCGCCATCCTGGCGGTTACCAGCGGCGAGAAGACCAAGGTGTACTTCCTGACCGGCCACGGCGAGCGCAGCTACGAGGGCACCGACCGACGAGCAATCCGCACGATCAAGGCCACCCTCGAGAACCAGCAGTACGAGCTGGAGACGCTGAACCTGGCGACGGAGAAGGAGCCCAAGGTCCCCAAGGACTGCGCGGTGCTGGTGATCGCCGGGCCGACTGAGCCGGTCAGGGACAAAGAGATGGCCGCGGTCACCAGCTACGCCAACCAGGCGGGGAAGCTGCTGGTGGCGCTGGAGCCCAGGGGCCCGGACCTCTCCGAGTTGCTCGAACCCCACGGCGTGCAGCCGCTGGCGGGCATGGTGATTGACCCGGCGCGCGGCTGGTTCGGCGCTATTGACATCCCGCTGGCGATGGAGATGGGCAAGCACGAGATCACCGACCCGCTCCAGGGCCGGGCGGTGGCGCTGCCGACCGCCCGCGCCTTCGAGATACTCGAGACCGAGGAGCCCGAGGAGCCGATGTACCCCGGCGCACCGCCACCTCCCCCAGAGACAGGCATAGCGCTGCTGGAGACCAGCGGCGAGGCCTGGCTGGAGACCACGGCCTCGGGAACCGTGCAGAAAGACCCCGGCGAGCGCGGCGGCCCACTGGTGATGGCCGTGGCCGTGGATGAAGGCCAACAGGAGCCGCCCCCTTACCCTGGGATGGACATGCCGGAGCCCGACGAGAACGCTCTCCGTATGGTCGTGCTGGGCGACGCGGACCTGATGACCGACGAGATCATCAACCTGGGGCTCCAGGGAAATGCCTACTTCATCCTGAACTCGGTGAACTGGCTGCTGGAGAACGAGAAGCTGATCTCCATCCCGCCCAAGGACGACCTGCCCAAGTACCTGACGATGAACGACCGCCAGATGAAGCTGGTGGGGGCGTTCGCGGCCATCATCGTGCCGCTGCTGGTCATCATCTCCGGCGTGGTCGTCTGGTGGCGCAGACGCTAACGACAGGCAAGGGGCAAAGGGCAAGCGGCAACGGCACACGGCAGATGCTGGAGGCGGGAGGCTCGAGGCTGGAAGGGAGGGCGTCGGCAAGCGCGTCCAGCTTCCAGCCTCCAGCCTCCGCCGTACCGGGAGTGCTGAAGTACTATGAGATGGCGATTAACTGCTGCGGCAGGACTCGTGTTTGTGGCCCTGCTGGCGTGGGTGCTCACCCAGGAGCGAGGGCGGGTGCCGGAAGAGGACGAGGCCTTCGGGCTCGATGTGGCGCAGGTCACCAAGCTCCAGGTCAGCCGCAAGGACAAGCCCGGCATCATCGTCGAGAAGCGGGGAGACGATTGGTACCTGGCCAAGCCGATCACGGGCCTGGCCGATACTGACGAGGTCGAGCGCATGGTCAAGGCTGTCGCCGAGCTGAAGCCGCGCGGCAGCAGAGACCACGTTGACCTGACCTCCGAGGACTTCGCACTCGCCAAGCCCGACCTCACCGCGACCTTGACCTATGGCGGCACCAAGACGGCGGCGGTCAGCCTCGGCGGCGAGACCCCGGTGGGCTCGGACCGCTACGCCAAGATAGCCGGCCGCGACAGGCTCTACATCGTAGGCTCCTCCTTGCGCACGACCCTCTGGAAAGAGCCTGAGAAGCTGCGCGAGAAGAAGCTCGCCAAGTTCGAGAAGGAAGACGTGACGCGCCTCACCCTCCAGCACGACCAGACCAGAGTGGCGTGCGTCAAGCGCGGCGGGGATGAGGAAAGCACCACGTGGCGCATCACTGAGCCGCTGGACGCGCGCGGCGATGAGTGGAACATCAAGCAGCTCGTAGACAAGATCAAGGACCTCAAGGCCGAGGACTTCCTCGAAGAGAAGAAGAGCGACGAGGACCTGGGGCTGCACAAGCCGCAGGTCAGGCTCTCTCTGGATCTCAAGGGCGGGCGCAAGCTCACCATCAGCCTGGGCAAACAGAGCAAGCGCAGAGTCGGCGATCAGGACGAGGAGAAGGAGATCCTCTTCGCCCGCAGCTCAGAGCGCCAGGAAGTGCTCCTGGTCAAGGCGGACGTGCTGGAGAAGCTGAAGAAGAGCCTCTTTGACCTCCGAGACAAGAGCGTGGCGCAGTTGGACCGTGATGACGTCAAGCGCATCACGGTGGAGCGGCGGGAGGGCATGAGCTTCTCGGTCCAGCGCCGACCGGCGGGCTGGCGCGTGGAGCGCCCGCAGCACGTGGACGCCAAGCAAAGCGCGGTGGATGACCTGCTGTGGGACATCGAGGACCTGGACGCCAAGAAGTTCGTCACCGAGGAGGCCAAGCGCGAGGAGCTTCGGGACTACGGCCTGGTGGTGCCGGACGCCGCGATCACGGTGGAGTTGAGCGGCCGGGACGAGCCGGTGAAGATCTACATCGGCCACAAGACCACCGAGGGCGACTACTACTGTATGACCAACCAGAGCCCGCAGGTGGTCACCATCAGCGACTTCCTGATCAAGGACCTGCCCGAGGACATCGAGGATCTCAAGAAGGGCGCCGCGGACATCACGCCGGAGTCGCCGTTCGAGGACGAGGGATAGGAGCACTCTTCCCACAAGACCAAACAGGGACGGGAAATGACAACGGCTGGGGCGACAGTGCCCCAGCCGTGATACATTGCCCACGTCCGTAGAGTCAGACGACGTCGCCGGCCTTATGCCAAGCGGTAGCCGACGCCCGCGACCGTCAACAGCCTCCTGGGGTGGCTGGGATCATCCTCGATCTTGCGCCGGAGGTTGGCGATGTGCGCGTCAAGCACGATGGGGTCACCCCTGCCCTCTCCCCAGACGGTGTCGCAAACCTCCGCCGGGGTGACGACCTTGCCCTCAGCCTCCATAAGCGCGGCCAGGACGGCCATCTCAACCTCCGACAACTCAATGTCCGTGCCCCGAACGCGCACCTTCGAGTTTGCGCGATCGAGACAGAGTTCGCCCCACTCGAGCCCGTCATCCTCTTCCTGCTCGCGCATACGCCGACGGCGCAGTTGCGACTTGATGCGCGCCACCAGCTCCCCCATCGCCAGCGGCTTGGTGACGTAGTCGTCGGCGCCCGCGTCCAGGCCCGCCAGACGGTCGGTAAGATCGCGCTTGGCCGTGACCATGATGATGTTCACGTCCGAGAACTGCCGCACCTCTCTGCACACGTTGACGCCGTCATCGTCAGGGAGGATGAGGTCGAGCAGCACCAGGTCGGGGTCCTGGGTCTTCATAGCCTGCACGGCCTGCGCGGCGGTCTCGGCGGTCAGGACCGTGAACCCGCTCTCGTGCAGGGCGGCATCAATCATCTTGCGCGTTGCGCTGTCATCTTCCACCACGAGTATCTTGGGTCGCATCGGTTTCCCCCTTGGGACTGCATGTTGTCCAGCCGCGTCTGCCGCGATGGCCCGCCCATCTGCGACATCCGATCACCGACATGCGACTACCGACTGACGATCCCCAACTGACCACCTCGGACTGAGGACGCGTTCCGGCATCCTCACCAGCCGAGGGCTTCCTGCTGCGTCAAGGCTCCGGCGGACAGGAGCACTCCGCTCGGTCAGGGCCGCTGGCAGCGTCACTTGTAGCACCGACGTGCGCGTACACGGCAAGGTACGTGCGAGAGCAGCCCTCCGCAGGGCGGGCGGCCTCCCACGCCTGTTCCCGCACAGTATACCCCACTCACGCCCACGGCTAACCTTGCAATGCGGGCGAACACCGCACTTGGGCGCGAAGGCTGGGCTAGCGGCTTCCCTCACCCACGAGCACGCGTTCGGGCGAGGTGCTCAGATACGGG
>CBFDBV010000363.1:0-5096 GCA_965603135.1 uncultured bacterium | reverse complement strand
CGCCCGCCGACAGGACCTCGCGCCAGTCCCCAACCCTCTCCAAGAGCGGCACCACCTTTACCAGCCGGTCATCGCGCACCTGCATATGCAGCCGCGCGCAGAAGAAGGTCTGTTGGCGATGATCGCCGCCGTGGGTGATATGCTGAGGCAGGCCTGGGACGACGACGCGTGGCAGCCGGGGCACGGTCCCATCATAGCTGTGGCCCGCCGCAGAGTCAACGACTGAGCATGGTCTCCCCCGGTTGGACGGTTCGCGTGCGCGGAAGGTGGCCGCCTCAGCAGCGAGGAAGCAGGACCATCGACAGCACCCACCGGAGCCTGGGATCCAGATTCGGGTCTCTGGGGGGCCGCGTGCTCAAGAAGGCGACGGAGCTTTTTGCCCGACCCGGCGCCCGCCGTAATTGTACCATAGCACCTGGTACAACTGGCGAGATTGTACTATCAGAACAGTACAATTTCTCTTCAGCCGCGCCGAGCCTTGCCCATTCCGGCAAGATGTTGCACGTGCAACATTGGGAATCGAACCCAGGCCCCTCTGCGGCCGATGCTCGCGACGCGAGCACCCGGTGGAGTCCCACCGTTGCGCCTGCAAGGCTGGCGGGAGTGACTGCTGCTGTCAGCCGCCAACCGGAGGAGATTGCCCTATGCACAGGAATGGGCTCTTGACGCTGAGATCCGCCGCCGTGGTCGCGGCTCTGTGTGCCAGCTCGTTGGCCGCCGAGCAGATCGAACTGTCGAACGAGCACCTGGCAGTCCTGCTCGACTCGGAGGACGGCTACGCCGTCGGCGGGATCGTCAACCGCGCCCACGATCTGGATTTCATTGCCCCCCGGCCCGAGGGCGTCGAGCAGGATCGCTCGCCGTGGCTGATCGAGCTTCGCGACGCCTCAGGCGGGACGTGTCGCCTCACCGCCGCCGATGCCCAGCGGGGCACACACGAACTCACTGACGGGAAGCTGACCGTCACGTGGAGCGGCGTGAAGAGCGAGCGGTGCCAGGCGAACCTGACTGTGATGATGACCGTGAGCCTCCCCGATGGCAGCCGCAAGTCCTACTGGCGCATTGAGGTGGAGGGCGAGGCGCGCGGCGTCCTGTGGCGGGTTGAGTTCCCGCGCGTGATGGGCGTCCGGCCGCTCGGGGAAGACCAGATGTGCACGCCGCACTACTGGGGGCGGCTGGTGCGTCACCCGGCTAGTCTTCCGCGGCACGTGATCCTCGGCTATCCGCAGCCCGCCTCGATGCAGTTCCTCGCCTACTGGGGCACGCAGGATCAGCGCGAGCCCGAGCTGCCCAGCGTGGAGGAGGGAGCCGTCGAGACCGGCTGGTCGCCGGATCGCAGCGACGCGGCTGGCCTCTACTGGGCCGCTGAGGATGGCGAGGCGTACTTCAAGCGGTTCGCTGTTGACTCGCGCGAGGTCCCCGGGCAGTTGGCCTGGTGGATCGAGAACATCCCTGGGCTTGATACTTGGCCGTTAAAGGCGGCTGCCCAGCCTCAACCGGTCCGGTACGCCCAACCCTATGACGCGGTCATCGCCGCCTTCACCGGCGACTATCATGAGGCGGCGGCGATGTACCGTAGCTGGGCGAAGGAGCAGGTCTGGTGCGCTCGCGGCACCGCCGATGGCTGGCCGGAGGCGATGCCACCGGCGGGCAGCGAGGAGTTGGTGCGCTGGGTGCCGCCGTGGTTCCGGGAGGTAGGCTTCTGGGCCAAGTTCTATCACGAGCCGGCGAAGGTGCTCCCCGAGTGGGCGGCCTACCGCAAGTGGCTGCGCGTGCCGATGGCCTCGCACTACTACCGTTACAACATCGCGCGCTTCGATGACAACTACCCCGAGCATCTCCCGCCTGACCCGTATCTGCTCGACGGCGTTCGCGATGCGCGCGACCTGGGCGTGCGGCCGCTGCCTTACATCAACGGGGTCATCTGGGACACCGACACGCAGTCGTGGATCCGCGAGAATGGCTTCGCGGCGGCGTTCAAGAACGAGACGGGCGACATCTACAAGTGGGACATCAATGGCGAGATCCACGCGCATATGTGCCCGGCCACCGAGCAGTGGCGCGCGAAGATGCGCGAGACCTCCGAGAAGCTCATCTGGGAGCACGGCGTCAACGGTGTGTATCTCGACTGTCTGGCGGCCACCGGGGCGCGGCCCTGCTATGACCCGAGCCACGGGCACTCGATCCGCGGCGGCAGCTACCAGGGCCAGGGCAATCGCAAGCTGATGCACGACCTGCGCGCGCACATCCGGCGCCTCGACCCCCAGGCCGCCTTCTTCACCGAGGAGATCGGCGAGCTTTACGTGGACGTGATGGACGGCTACCTGACGCTGGATGTCACGCGCTCGGCGCCCGGGCCCGGCGAGCAGATATTCCCGGTCTTCACCGCGGTGTATCACCCGTACACCATCAACTTCGGCAGTGACGCGGCGCTCAGCCTCCCCGCTGACTTCTTCGCCTGGCAGATGGGCGAGCTGCTGATCTGGGGCTCGGTGCCGCTGAACTCGGTCATCATCGCGCCCGAACCGAAGCCCGGCGACCCGAACTCCGAGTTCCTGCGTGAGGTGGTGCAGGCCTACTACGTGGCGGGCCAGCCCTTCCTGCAGGGCGGCGCCTGGCGGCGCATAGCGGTCAGGCCCGTCGGCTCGCCTGAGGGCAAGTGCGGGCTGGAACTCGCCACGCGTCCCCACCAGGTGGCGTATGAGCAGATGCGTAAGCGCAAGCGGCTGTGGTCGGGGCCGGCGGTGATGGCCTCGGCCTGGGAGCGGCAGGGCGACCTGGCGCTGGTGATGGTCAACATCACCGAGGAGGAGCAGCCGATCGAGCTGACCATCCGCGCGGACAAGCTCGGGGTTGACGCGGCCGCGCAACTTGTGCGGACGTGGCCGCGAGAACCTGAGGTGATCGGGAGACCTGGCGGCCTCCACAAGCTGACTCTCCCCGCGCGCACGGTCGCGATCTACGTCATCACGACGGATGTCCAGCGGGCCTCCGCGGGCCGCGAGTTGGACGACACGCCCTGGGAGTTGCTGGTCGTCGAGGACGGCGAGTTCCCGGCGGTGCAAGGCGCGTCCGGCTCGCTCTGGGCCTCCAGCGACGGTCCTGTCGCGGTCAGTGAACAGGCCGGCAAGTCGGTGGGGGAGCCGCTGCGATTCGACACGAGCGCCGACCTGGACGGACGCACCGGCTACCAAGCCGCGGTGCACGGCACGGCCGCGGAAGGGCACGGTCTGCCCAGGGACCTCGCATTCAAGCCCTTCGGCTTGCTGCGCCGCCTGCCTTACACGGCTACAGGGCTCGGCGAGGAACGGCTGCTGGTGCTGTCCGGTGACGACACGCACCTGTGTGCCCTCACTCCTGCTGGCGTGGAGCTGCAGTTCGGCAGCACGGGGCTGGTCGTCGTCAGCGACGCCCTCACCGGCGAGATCATCCGCGGGTTGTCGGGCGAGATGACAGACCACGCCGTCGTTCCCGGCGGTATTGATCCCTGCCTGGTCGGCTACGCGCGCGTCAGTACAGATGCTCTGGCGGCGTTGCTGGCGGCCGCCGGTCCAAAGGCCGAAGGACGCTGGCGAGAGCTGGCACAGCACCTGAGTGCGCTCACTGAAGGCCCGGCCGAGGAGCGCGAGCAGGCGCTGGCCGAGGCTACGCGCGCGTATTACGAGCTCGTCCGGGCACTGGGCGACCAGCCCGATGGCCTGTCGCCGGTAGGCCCGCTGCTGCGGCTTCAGAACCAGCTCCGGGCACTCACCGCTCCCTGCACGGGCGGGTGGGTGTCGGTGACAGGCCAGAACCGCTGGCTGGCGCCGGGCATCCCGAAGGAGCTGCGGGCCTGCACCATGAGCGCGAGTGAGCGCTTCCACAATGACTGCAACATCGAGTTTGAGCCCCTGGCGCCGGCAGACCGGGCGCGCTTCATAGGGGTCGAGGTGGGCCCTGCCATCGCCAGGCATGGGCAGACGCGCGTGTTCCCCCTGAACCTGACTCTGCAGACGGGCGACTACGTGGAGCGCGTGGTGCCGGTGGCCGTCGCGGCTCAGATCGGCCGCCGGGGACAGCTCTTCTACCTCACCGACATCCTGCGCCTGGAGGCGAACCGACCCTTCGAGATCCAGGGACAGAGCGCGCCGCTGACGATCGTGGCTGGCCGGACCGGCTTCGCGGAGGTGCGCCTGCGCAACTGGTCGCCTTACGACCTCGACATCAAGCTGACGGCCTCCGGGCCGGATGGCTGGCGGACGGGCCCCGAGCCGGCCCAGGTCAACGCTCCTGCCCTGAAGGACACGGACGTCAAGATATTGATCGCTCCGCCTGCCGACGCGAAGCCAGGCGCGTACAAGGTGCGCTGCACGGCGGATTACAGCGACGTCCCCGACACGGAGGTCATCGCGTTCATCGAGGTCAACGTGATGGAGGCGCTGCGGCCGCTGGTGGCGCGCGCGGACGAGTGGCAGCCACCCGATCCCGCTGACCTGCCTCAGCTTCGTCGCCGGGCCAAGTTCGCCATCTGCGCCGAGGCGGGGGAGAGGCTTCGGATGAAGCTGGAGAACGTGCGGGTCACGCATTACACCGACACAATGCGCTTCCGCCTGCTGGATGCTGACCTGCAAGCTCTCGCTGAGGGCAGGATCCCCGTGGACGAGAGCCGGGACATTGACGAGCCGGCCGCGTACACGGGCACCTACTACCTGGAGGTTGAGCCGGGCGCGGGCTCGGCGCGGGTGCAGATACAGAACCGCGCCGTCGCTGAGGTCGCCACGGCCGAGGACCCGCTGCCGCTCTTCACCAGCCATATCACGCGGAGTTTCTATGTGCCGCCGGACTCGTCGGGCTTCCGTCTGGGCGCGCAAGATGGTGGGCCGGACGAGACGGCGCGCTTTGTCATCACCTCACCGACGGGCCGCGTGGCCTTCGAGGCGGACGGGAACTATGCGGGCGCGGAGTTGGAGGTGCAGGTGCGGCCGGACGAGGCGGGGAAGGTCTGGACGCTGTACGTCGAGCCGGTTCAGGACGTGGCCTTCTGGCTGGCCGGTGATGTCTGCCCGTATCTGAGCACCTCGCCCGAACGCGTGCTCGTGGGTGAGGGAAGCCGCTAG
>CBFDBV010000362.1:0-5102 GCA_965603135.1 uncultured bacterium | reverse complement strand
TCAAAGCCGTTGTCCTTGAGCCGCGCGATGTACACGCCCCAGTCAATCTCCCCGTAGCCGGGAATCACGTACCGCCACCAGCCGCGCGCCGCCTGATTGCCGAGGTAAGCCCTCTTGTGCGCGAGGACCTCGGTGTCCTTGGCGTGGGTGTGAAAGATGCGGTCGGCGAATTTCTCGACCGCATACAGGTAGTCAATGTCCTGCCAGAGCAGGTGGGAGGGGTCGAAGTTGAGCCCGAAGTTCTCGGCGGGGACCTGCTCGAAGATCAGGTCCCACTGACCCAGGTGCTCGATGTTGGTGGCGAACCAGTTCTCAAGGCCGAGCTTGATGCCCTTCTCGCCAGCTTGCTCGCATAGCTCACGGAAGAAGGGCGCGGCGATCTGCTCGATGGTCTCCTCGCGGGTCATACCCTCGGGCGGCAGGCCGGCGGTGCAGCAGACCACCTCAATGTCGTTGGCCGCGGCCGTCTGCACCGCCGCCCGCAGGTGCGCCTGCATCTGCGCGCGCTCGGCCTCATCGCCCGCGCTGATGTCCAGGTAGCAGGCCAGCCCACTGATCTCCAGGCCCGCGTCGCGGACCTGAGCGATAGCCTCGCCAGCCGCTCCCTCATCGAAGTCCACGACATTCAGGTGCTCGCAGCCGGGCCGCACATCTATCTCCAGGGTGTCAAAGCCCCCCTCGGATGCGAAGCTGACCACCGTCTGCATCGTCTCGTTGCGGAACGGCGCCGTCAGGATTCCGACTTGCATGGGTACCGTCTCTCCCGTTCTTGTCGGCCGAGCGGCAGTCGGCCGAGAAGGGCAACCTGCGCCCTACGATTGTGTCCGGCTGGAAGCCGGACCTGCATTGATCGGGCCGGATGGGGCCCCCTGATGACCCTTCGGGTCATCCGTCCCCATTCGGCCCCTCCAACGGCGGCGGCACGCTTGCGACCTAGTTCGCGGCGGCGGCATGTCCCGCCAGGAAGCAGCGCACCATCTGCTCAGCGGTGAAGGCTATCATCTCTCGCGCGCGGTTCGCGTCCATCGCCTCGGCCAGGCTCATGGGACCGGTCACGATGGCCGCAAGCGCGTCGAAGCCGGCGCCACGGAGGTCTCCCGCGTCCGGCGCCACCGTGCCGCCCAGCGCGATCACCGGCACCTCGTGGCGGACCGCGACCTCGGCGACGCCCGCCGGCGTCTTGCCGAAGGCGGTCTGCCTGTCAATGCGGCCCTCGCCAGTCAGGACCAGGCCGGCGCCTTGCATTCGCTCGGGCAGGCCCACCGCGTCAATGAAGATGTCCACGCCCCGCTCCAGGGTCGCCCCGCAGAAGGCCACCAGCCCCGCGCCAAGTCCGCCAGCAGCGCCGGCTCCCGGGATGTCCCGGACATCCATCCCCAGGTCGCGCTCCACCACGTCGGCGAAGATGCGCAGGTTCGCGTCGAGCAGCGCCACGTTCTCGGGCGAGGCGCCCTTCTGCGGCCCGTAGACGTGGGCGGCTCCCCGCTCGCCGTAGAGCGGGTTGTCCACGTCGCACGCGACCCGGATCTCAGCCTCGGCCAGCCTCGGGTCCGCGTCAGCCATCTCGATGTTGACCAAGCGCGCCAACTCTCCGCCGCCGGGCCCGATCGGCTCACCCTTCTCGTCGAGCAGCCGCACGCCCAGCGCCTGAGCCATGCCGGCGCCGGCATCGGTCGTCGCACTGCCGCCGATGCCGACGATGAGCTTGCGGCGCCCACGCTCCAGGGCCGCCCCTATCAGCTCTCCCGTGCCGAAGGTCGTCGTCGCCGTTGGGTCCCGCTTGCCCTCGGGCAACAGCGGGAGACCGGAGGCGGCAGCCATCTCGATGACCGCGGTCTCCCCATCCCCCAGCAGGCCGAAGGTCGCCTCAACGGGCTCGCCCAGCGGCCCGTTGACGCGCTCGGTCACCAACTCGCCGTCGGTCGCATCCACGAGGGACTGCACGGTGCCCTCGCCGCCGTCGGCCATGGGCACTTTGACGATCTCGAACTGCCCATCAATGCGCGCGATGCCCTCGGCGGCCGCCTCACACACTTCCAGGGCTGTCAACGATCCCTTGAACGAGTCTGGTGCGATGACGATCTTCAGCGAACCGGGTCCTCCTGTCGCGATCCTGGAACCGGGCCCCTCAGATGCTGGCCCAAGCGGCGTTGAAGGCGCGCTTGGTGCTCGCGATGACGAGTTCAGGGTCCTCGCCTGCCATGGGCGCGACCTCGAAGCTCACGATGGGCTTCTCGCTGGGCAGGTCCTTCTCGAAGTACCCCGAGTAGATCAGCGTCTCGAGGAAGTGAGCCAGCTCGGCCACGTCGGTCTCGCTGCCCGGATATCCGAAGCGCGGGTGCTTGTCGCCGTAGGCGTTGTCCTCTTCGTCTCCCATCAGGCAGTTGCCCACGTGGACGTGGATGACGTGGTCAATCGTCGCGCTCAGCATCTCCTGGGGCGTCTCGTGCAGGAGCGGCAGGTGGGAGAGGTCAATCGTCAACCCGAAGTTGTCAACTTGCCCCTTCACACGCTCGCCCAGCTCGGCCGCCCGGAGGCTCGGCCCGATCAGGCAGCTCTTGTCAATGTCGTAGTCGAACTGTTCGAGCGAGACCCAGACAGGGTCACCGTCCCCGGCCTTGCCCTTGGAGTACTCGCACAACTCCACCAGCGAGTCGGTCAGCAGGTCCATCGCTCGGTCGCGCTTGCTCTCCTCCGCGTCCGGGCCGCTCAGACAGGCGCAGATGGGGCATCCCAGCTCGTAGGACGCATCAATCGAGGCCTTCACCTCCTCTACGGCTGCGCTCCGTCCCGCCTCGTCCTCATCGTTGAGGCTGAGCTTGTTGAGCAGCAGTCCGGGCTGCGCGCCCATGCCCAGCTTCAGCTTGCTCTGCTCGGCGACGCGCTTGAGGCCCGCCATGACCTCGGGATGCTCGCTGCGCCGCACTTCCAGCACATCGAAGAACTCGTCCTGGGCGATCCTGGCCGCGGTGGCCACGATCGGGCCCTCGTCCCTGATGATGGGATAGGCCATGAAGTGAATGAGCCCCAGGTCCATCAGCTTGCGCCAGTCTTCTGCCATCCTGCAACCTCCCTGTTGGCCGCCGGAGACGCCAGCGGCCTTGAACGTCGAGGAAACGCGCAGAGTACAGCCCTACCCGCGCGTCGGCCGGCGCGTTTCCCTGGTTACTCCCGTGATATTTCCCCGGGAAATGCTGATCTCCTCCTCTGCGTGCACACAGTGCCGGAATCTTCCTGTGCGCAGGAGGCAGGATATCTCGCCGCAGGGACGAATACACCCTCTGCGAACGGGTGCGGCCTGTCGGCCGCGGACAGACGCGGGCGTCTGTGCTACTATGACCAGCCACAGGAGGGGGAGTCCGGTGGCCTCAAACAGGATCGCGACGATCGTGCTCGCTGCCGTCCTTGTATGCTCAGTGGCGCTTGCGCAGCAGGCGACCCAGCCCAGGGTGCTGGCCGTCGTCAACGGCACAACCATCACCGACCAACAGCTCTGGTGGACGATGGAGCAGGGGTGGGGAGGGCACATTCTCGACGACACGATCACGGGTCTGCTCGTGCAGCAGGAGGCCGAGAAGGCCGGCCTGAAGGTCACCGAGCCCGAGGTGGATGCGAAGCTGGCCCTGATACGGGCCGAATACTCCAGCGACCAGGCCTTCGGGGACATGCTGCGCCAGGCGGGCATCACACTCAAGGGCTTCCGCATGCAGATACAGAGGGACCTGCTCGTAGACAAGCTCCTGGCCAGGCGCGCCGGCGTGACCGACGAGGGCCTGAAGACCTACTACCAGGCTCACAGGGCCGACTTCACCACGCCCAAGCGCGTGCGCCTGTTTGACATCGTCACTCTCACGCTCGAGGATGCCTACGCCGCGCGTGAGCGGCTCGCCGCGGGCGAGACATTCAGCGCGGTGGCCTCGGACCTCTCCCGCGATCCCACCGCCAAGAAGGGCGGAGATCGCGGGTGGCTGACCCCGGATGACGTGCTGGAGGAGAAGGTGCGCGAGGTGGTCTTCTCGATGCAGCTTGGCGAGATCAGTGATCCGGTGCAGATGCCGGACCATTGCCACGTCTTCTACGCCAGGGAGATCGAGCCCGGCAAGACGCTCACTTTCGAGGAGGCCCGGCCGGCGATGGTAAAGGTGCTTGAGGACAGGCGGGCCATCTCCGAGGAGCTGTACCTGAGCCTGCTCAAGCAGCGCGCGCGCATCGAGGTGAGATGGACGCCCCACGCCTACTTGAGCCGGGTCTACCAGGACCTCTCGGTCATCAAGGTTGTGGTGGACGGCGAGCGCGTGAGCCTGCCGCGTGCCGCCCAGATCCTGCCCAGCTCCAGCCTGGTGGTGCCGGCGGCGGCTGTGCTCGGGGCGATGGGGGCAACCCTCGAGTGGGACGCAGACGCCGGGATTCTCACCGCCACGCGCGGGGACAGCCGGATCCGGCTGATCGTGGGCGTCAACATCCTGGCGGCCGGCGAGCGCGAGGTGCAAATGAAGGAGGCGCCCTTCATCCGCAACGGGGTGTTGATGATGCCCCCGCGCGGCGCGATCGAAGCGCTGGGCTGCGGGCTCTTGTGGAACCGTCCGAGCAATACTTTGTATGTAGACACGCACGCTGAGACCGAGACGCCCGCCGACATGCCCTCGCCGTCAGTTGAGCCCTAGAACCTGTTTCATGACTGTCGAGAACGGCATTGGCGGGCCCACCTTCGCTCCTTCGGAGCTACGGCGGACAAGCTTGGAAGCCCGCCCTACTGGAGGTTATGGAACGGGGGACAGGCAGGCGCGCGGACCGTAACCCCCAGGGGCGGAGACCCGGAGAGGCACCTCGTTGAGCGATCGCGGGCACGGGGCACGGGGACAGTCACCAGAGGTGACTGTCCCGCACGCGCAGGAGCAGCCTGAGGAATGCGCGCGGCGGACGCTCACCCCCCCGCAGCAGATATTCGGGCTGGTCCTGATCATCGTGCTGGCCGCGGCAGCGACCTGGCGGCCGCTGAGCGTGCTGCTGGCGCTCAACGCCTGCGCCATCGTCTTCTACCTCGTTCATTCGGCCTACAAGTTCTACCTGGTCTGGCTGTCGCTGGAGCGCCCGGTGCAGGT
>CBFDBV010000361.1:0-5134 GCA_965603135.1 uncultured bacterium | reverse complement strand
GTTTCGTCCGCCGTAGCCTTGGCGAGGATGGGCGCCTTACCGTCAGCCTGCCACAGGCGCTCTCGCCTCTCCGCTGTCGTACGGAGGGCGGGGCTTCAGCCCCGCCGGAGGTGGCGGGCGGTGGGCTGTCAAGGTGTCTTCTTGATGCCCGTCAGCCCCGCCGCAGGCGACCACGAATCACCCGCGCGCCCACGGACACGCCTCGCGCTGCCGGCATCGCTTGCACCCGTAGGCTTTCGACAGCAGCGGCAGGGCCACGAACGCCTCCAGCACGAACGCCCCCACCAGTATGGCGAGCGGCCAGGAGAAGGAGTTCGCGATGGCGACCCCGCCCATGATCGGCGGGATGATCCACAGCGGCGTGATGATCGGTATGTGTCGCCGGAACATCTTCCTGAAGAGCGCCGGATCGCCCCGCGCTCGCAGCTTCGCGGAGATCACCCCGTACCCGGATGGGCATGATCTCGTCCCGTAGCTCCGGCAGTACGGGCACAGGAACAGGATGAGCCAGAGCGCGCCGAGCACGCCATACGCGACGTATGCGCCCGCGCCGATCCACGCCCACCAGAACGCTCCGCGCCCCAGCGCAATGACGGCCGCACCCAGCAGCACCATCACGGCATAGGGCAGGCTCCCTATCACGGTGCCCAGAGCGGAGTACTCCCGCGAGCTGCCGAGCTCATCGCAGTCCATGTGCCAGTCGAACCTTCATTGACTTCTGCTGCCGTTGCTGTTCTCTGCGCTCTCTGCGTCTCTGCGGTTCGTCGTTGCCGTTGGCTCGCGCCGCAGCCTACTCCCACCGCCGGAACACCGAGCTACAGATGGTCGCCTGGTCCCCCGGCCCATGATCATGAATGCTCATCACCACCCGCCCGTCGCCGTCCGCGTCCGGGAAGTCCACGGGGTCGAGCGGGCGGTCCGCGAAGACCTTCTCGCCCTCGACGCGCTCCACGCGGTAGCGCGCTTTCAGGTCCTCCCCGGTCAGCAGCGCCCCGTTGTAGTATCCCGGCTTGAAGTTGCGCGCGGCCTCGATGGAGGGCGGCAGCTCGCACACAAGCTGGCTGCCGTCCTCCGCGAACGCCTCCACCTTGCTGCGGAAGATGATGCCGTTGAGGTCCAGCCGCACCACATCACCCGGCTCCAGCACCTCGGCGATGTGATAGGCCGTGCGGTGTTCGCCGCCGCGCAGGTAGATGAGCGCTCCGGCCAGCTCATCGCCCACCGGCAGCTTCCGGTCGAGCGTGAGCAAGTTCTCAGTCAGGTCAACCTTCGTGACGGTCGCCTCGATGCGCGGCTCGTCTTGCGTGACGCCGACCTCGCCCTTCACCAGCCGCGTGCCGTTGACGAGATGCGCGCAGCGCGGCTTCCCGTCAACCTCCGACCAGTACCCGAAGCTGCCCTGTAACTCAAGCTCTCCGCAGCGCAGCCTCGCCTCCGGCTCCAGCGAGTAGATGAGCGTGTCTACCTGGCCTCCGGCCAGCGTCACCCGCACCGCCACCGGCCCGAACTCGCCCTGCTCTGAGTCGCCCTCGACCTCCAGCCTCTCGATCTTCTCGACGAACGGCCCGGCCTCGGTGAGATAGGGCTGCCAGATGGCGACGAACTCGCTCGCGCCGTCTTCGGCCTCGTCCTCGGCGAACAGGTAGCGTATCGGCGGGATGTCGGTCTTCGCGCACAGAGCGGTCACGTATCGCCGCCCGGTCTCGCCCAGCAGATGCAGCCGCAGGTGTACATCGGCGTCCTCGTCCTTGGTCCGCTCGTGGTGGTGGCGCCAGTCGGCCCAGGCATCGCCGTCGGATGCCGCGTTCTGCGGCTCGATGATGTTCTTCGCCAACCCGCGCCCGATGTTTTCGACCGCCAGCGGCTCCTCGCCCTTGGGCCCGAAGCTCAGGTTGGTCTCGAACTCATCGAAGGGCGGGCCGTGGAAGCAGTAGGTGCGCACGGTGCCGCCGGCCATCCGCAGCACGTCGAACAGGTAGACGTTCCCGCCGGGCGCGTCGGCCAGGCACACCGCCCGCCGGTAGAAGCGGTTCGGGAAGCCGTCCGGCTCGGCGGACACGTCGGCGAACGAGGCCTCGGGCGCGCCCGCGAACATCTCCAGGCTGCCGTGCGAGATGGCGCTCTTGTATTGCGGCTTGTAGTCAATCATCCCGGTGATGTGATGGGCCACGAAGTTCGTGTTGCCCATCGGGTGGGCCCAGCACGGGTAGCCCAGCTCCGGCGCCAGGTCGAGCCCGTGCGCCCACAGCTCGACGTTCAGGTTGTCGTGGTGGTGATGGCCGCGGCCGTAGCCGTAGCGCAGCGCGATCCCCGCCCGCCTGTTCATCTCCTCTGCTTGCGCGCGCGATTCCAGGAACACGAACCCGACGCCATCCAGCACGCGGTTCTCCAGCGGTGGCGCAGGTCCCACGCGCGTGGCGTGCTCCTCTATCTGCTCCCAGACGTCCGGCTCGAACAGGTTCGGGTCACGCTGGCCTGCCCGGTAGATCTCGCGCGCGATCTCGTCGGTCGGCCGGCGGCGGTAGGCGCGCTCGTACTCGAGCCGCAGGTTCTTCACGATGCCCTCGGGGTAGCGCGAGCCGCGCGGCCCGCCGCTGTCCCCGTAGTTCGGCCCGAACTGCCCCGCCACCAGCATCCTCGGCCAGGTGTCGAACTCCGCCCGGAACTTCGGGTACAGCCTCTCATCGTACAGGTTGCAGCGCGACTTCCAGCGCTCGGAGGTCACGCGCGACAGTATCTCCGCCATGTTGGACTTCGAGTCGAGATAGCCGTAGGCGTACCCGAGCGCCGCGATCCACACCGGCCCCTCGCGCGTCATCGTGTTTATCAGCGTCTCGTCATCGAACCCGCCCTTGTTGAGCCCCGACGAATAGGCGTGCGTGAACAGCTCCTCGATCCACCGCTCGCTCACTGGCCCCATGTTCGCGCACACGGCCATGTATGCCAGGTCGGTCTCCCGCGCACCCATGTTCCCGCCGGAGAGTTCCCGCCGCAGCCAGTCCCACCCGAACACCTGCACTAGGTACGTGTCAATCAGCGCCCGCACGTCCTCCGGCGAGTTGATGGTCTCGTCCTTGGTGTGCAGGAAGTCCGCCAGCGCCTGGTCGCTGCCGATCTGCTCCCAGATGGCGTCGTAGGCCTGGCAGGCCGGCACCAGAATCTGCGTCCGCTCCCAGTTCCCGTCCACCAGCAGCCGCCCGTGCCGCAGGTACTTCTCCCTCACCTGCTGCCAGCGCATGTTCAGCCCCGGATAGACGTACGCCATCCGCGCCAACAGCACTCCGCACTTGTGCGCGGCTTCCTCGTCCCCGAACAGGAGATGCCGCAGCGACAGCCGCTTCAGCTCCCCGCCCAGCCGCTGCCACAGTGTGTGATGGTTGTAGTACGCCACCCAGCCGGCGAAGTCGCCGCGCTCTCCCTTGCCGGTCAGGTCCAGTCCCCAGCCGTCGTCCGGGTAGTCGCCGCTGGTGAAGTCATCGTTCAGCCAGTCGTTGGTGGGGAAGTACTCGCCGCAGTCGGGGCACTTGAGCTTGAAGGGCTCGTTGGTGTCCACGCGCCACGGGTAGAAGCCGCTGTGCCGGTAGATGACCTCCCCGCAGTGCGGGCACGGCCAGTTGCTGTAACACTGGCGCGGCACGCTCCAGGACGGCAGCGCCGCGAATGTTTCCTCATCGCTCATCTCATCGTAGCGCGTGGTGCCCTTGATTCTGTCGCCCAGCGCGGGCTCTTTCGCCAGGTTCTCCCTTGCTATCGCCATCATCTCGTCGGTGTAGTACGACCGCCCCTGCTTACGCGCGCTCGGGTCCACGCCTGGGACGACCTTTATCTGTTCCTCGAGGTCCTCGCGGTAGGTGCGCACCGTCAGCGGCACGCTGATGGGCTTGCCGCGCGCCGGCTTGAGGACGATTCCATTGTCTCTGACGCCCCGGTCGGAGCGGAAATAGAACCTCGTCCATCCACCTCCCCCCGCCTCGACCTCGTCTTCTGCCGATGGGCGGAGCGCATGCCCGGGCTTGGTCTTGTCCAGCAGCGCGACGCCCTCGGGTGCGATGACCTCGACGTCGGTGGCCGGGTCGAGCTTGACCTCCACCCAGAACATCTGCTCCATCACCGGAACCGGCCCCGGCCCGACCCTCGCCTCGTCGCTCTTCTCATAGGGGTTGGGTAGGTCAGCGGCGAATGCTGCACTCATCAGCAGCACGCCCACGCAGCACAGGATAGCCCGAGTGTCCATCTCCTCATCTCCCACCGAAGGTCCGCCTGGTTCGCCATTCCCACGCGCCGTATGGAGAGGCCGGACCACTGCCTGCCCCGCTTCAGCGAGGGTCCGGCCTGCCGTTGTCAGTTCCTCCCGCCCTCCGCGCTAACCTCCGTCGCTCTCCGGCGCGGCTCGCCCGCTCCTGCTGGGCAGGAGAGCCTCTCTCCGCCGCGAACTATGCTCCCAACGGGAGGTGTTACCATGTGCACACTGACGGCCCTGACAGCGCTGACCCTCTGTGTCTTGCCCGCCCTCGCCCAGCCGCCCGACATCACCCACGAGACCGACCAGGCGATCTTCCAGGCCTTCCTCGCCAACGTCGAGAAGTCCGACGCCTACTGCACGCCCGAGCGGATGCAGAAGTTCGCCTCACAGCCCGAGGACATCACCTGGGAGGCGTCGCGCATCATCAAGATGGCCTTGGTCGCCTACCAGCTCACCGGCGACACGGAGTACCTCGACAAGTTCGTGGCGCGCATGGACACCCTCTGCGACCAGCTCACCGAGGGCCCCGACGGCTTCCTGGGCTGGTACGGTTTGCCGCTGGGGCTGTTCCGCCACCCGGATCACCCCGACCGCAAGCTGGACGTGCTCATCACCAGCTTCGTCGTATCAGGCCTGATGGCCGACTTCGCCCAGATTGTGCGGGGCGATCAGGCCCTGGAGCGCTACACCCCGGCCGTGGACCGCTACCTGGCCCTCGCCGAAGATCACCTCATCAAAAAGTGGGACGCCCGCGGCCGCTTCCAGGACCTCGGCGCCACCGGCGCGGTCTACCTCACCCACCCCGACCTCAAGCCCACCAAGGCCAGCCTCACCAACCCGCACAACAAGCACTCGAAGATCATCCGCGCGCTCATCAGCCTCTTCCGCGCC
>CBFDBV010000360.1:0-5153 GCA_965603135.1 uncultured bacterium | reverse complement strand
TCGGCCGACTGCTCGGCCCAGGTGTGCATCGGGAAGAGCAGCTCAATGCGCTCCCACGAAGCGCGCAGGGCCTCGACTATCAACTCGCGCGAGCCGCCAAGCTTCCAGGCCGCGAACTGAATCTGCGTCCGCTTGTCGTTGCCCATGCCCGGGCGCAAGTCCTCGTAGCTGACCTCGTCGGCGGCCCCCAGCAGCCACTCGCGGTAGGGCGAGAAGTCCACGCGCTCCACCCAGTCAACCAGCAGCGGGTAGTCCATCATTTCACGGTCGAGCCAGGTCTTCTCCGGCAGGAAGTACTTCTCGTCGCCGGTCCAGTCGTGCAGCGCCAGGTACATATTGCCCGAGCCGTAACCGCTGAAGACGTTGCTCCTGCCCACGACCTCCCGGTCATCGAAGCGCATCACCGAGGGCAGCACGCGCGCGCTGGTGGAAGTGAGCGTTCCGACCTCGGCAAGCGCCCGCTCCAGCAGGTCAAGCCACGCGTCCCCGTACTGCTGCACCAGCTTCATCGCCCTCCGGTTGCGGCTGCAGAAGCCCAGGTAGAGCGCGGGATGGAGCATCAGCGTGCTGCTGAGCTGGTCCCGGTCGTAAGGCGGCTCGGTAATCACACGGCTGGCGCCGTAGAGGCGTGACCTGAAGTGCCGGTGGCCCTGCGTCAGCGCGGTGAGGTCCTCGTCCACGGTGCGGGTGGCTTCCATCAGCCGCTCCAGGTAGACCGGGTTGCCGTAGTACATCTGCGCCAGGCGGCAGTTGGCGTTGAGCCCCTCCTCGTATGCGTGCAGCGGGTCGGTCTGATGGGCATTGATGCCCCTCTCCATGGGCCCGGTGTTCCAGCAGAAGTCAGCGATACGCCGCACCGAGTCCGCGATGCGCCCCCCGGGGTCGCTGATCTTTGCGACGCTCACCCAGTCGTTGATGAGGTCGGTGTCATCCCCGTAGCGGTGGCCGAATTCCCCGTTCGGCACCTGGCGGTTGTCTATCCACCAGTGCACGAAGTCCAGGTAGCGTCTGAAGGCGGCGCGCTCGTAGACTGCCCACTCGGGCGCGCCATCGGGCGCGGGGGGCGTGAGGTGCGAGCGATCCACCGGCTCGTTGGGATGCGTCCAGATGTGAAAGGCGTTCGCGCCCGGGTCCTCCGGGAAGCGCGAGTGCAGGTCATCCAGCGCCCGATGCAGCTCGGCGAACACGCCGACGCGCTGGGCCAGGTCCTCCATCGCGACCTTGCCCCACGGCCTCGGCTCAGAGACGTCAATGAAGCGGTCCTTCACCAGCGCGAGCTGGTCGTGGCGGTACTCGTCGGCCAGCGCGTCCGTGGGCTGGAGCAGCAACTCGAAGCGCGACTGATACTGCTCGCCGTCCCACATAAGCTCGGCGTCGTTGCTGGTCATCAGCCACAGCCATACCGGCCGGCCGTCCGGGATGACGTAGTCCCTGATGTCGAGCGTGAGATCGGCCCGCTGGATGCCCGTCCAGTCGCCCTGCGCCCGCACCTCGAAATCCGCGATGTGCCGCGTGGGAATGATGGGGTCGTTCGCGCGCAGCCAGATGACCGTGCCCGGGGCCAAGTTCCTGAAGAACAGCGAGGCGCGCAGGCCACCCAACGCCCGATCGGCAGCGGCCGTCGGCAGCATGAAGTGATAGTAGCGCAGCGCCTTCATCGCCAGGACCCGGGCCTCATCCGCCGGCCCCTGCGCACAACACAGCGCCGTCCGGTCGTAGGTCTCGAACTTGCTCTGCGTTATCAGGCCGATCTCCGACGACCAGTCAGCCCACGGCTCACCCGTCAGGTAGTAGGCCTGGGTCTCCCCCGGCAGGTCCCCGGTCGCCCCCGGCGTGATCTCGTAGAAGCCTACCTCTCGGAGGCGGCTGGGCGGCTCGCCGGCATCCTCATCCACGTGGTCGGCAAAGAAGGTCATCTCGCTCTGCCGCATTGCCTCCTCGAATCGCCTGGCAGACAGCGACCCACCGGAGGCCAGCGGCAGCCACGGCTCCGTATCCGGTCGCAGCAGGTGCTGCCCCTCATAAAGCTGACCCTTGCAGGGCCCCAGCGCGCGGATGTAGTTCCAGCTCTGCTCGGGGAAGAGGCTGACGCTGAGCCCGGTCTGGGCCTGGAAGCTGTAACCGTGATAGGTCAGCGGCCACCTGGTCAGGCGGTCGCCGTCGCAGACCTTCCAGGCCTGGCTCTTGACCGCTCGAGCGTCCTGGATGCCGACCTCTCTGACCAGCAGCGTCTCTTCGCCCTGGGCGGGCCCGATCCGGGCGAGGTCCGCCGCTTCATCCCAGCCGAGGTACTCCGCGCGGTGCTCATTGACCGCCGCCGAATCCACGGCGGCCAGCGCCGGCAAGTCCTCCCGACCCTCGTAGACCGCCATCACCTCATCGGCTGACAGCGGCCGAGAGAAGACGCGCAGCTCGTCCATCGCCAGCGGCACCTCGGTGCCTCCCCACGGGCTCCAGCCTCCCAGGACGATCTTGTCAGGCTCCAGGTCCTCGGTCTGCCAGGTCATGGGCGTCTGCTTCCGAGTCAGCTCGCCGTTCTTGTAGAGCCGAATGCCCTCCAGCTCGTCCCATGTGACCGCAAGATGATGCCAGGTGTCCCCCTCCCACGGCTTTCCCTCAAAGTCATAGTTGCCCTGGAAAGGCCCGTGGCACAGGACTTGATGGTATCGCCCGCGCAGTCCCAGGATCAGTCCGGATCGGGCCACGCGGGAGATCGAGAAGACCGAATGATGCACGCTCCCCACGTCCTGGCTGAATCTCACCCAGAAGGCCACGCTGCCCCGGCGCAGATTGACATTCCCGGCCGCTGAGTACCGGTGCGAGTGCCCGCGGCCCATGCTGAGCCCCTTCTCCTTCACGCCCTCGCACTCGGTGGCGCGGTAGGCCGCCACGTCCTTGGGAATGCCCCGGTCGTAGGCGAGCCGGACGACCTCGCGGGAGCCACGGGCGAGGTCGGCCTCCAGCCCGCGCTGGAGGTCGTCGCGCAGCCCTCTGTCGAAGGTCGCCCTCAGTATCTCCGCCGGGTCGGCCGGCAGCTCGATCACCACCGGCTCGAACTGCTGCGCCTCCGCCCCACCCAGCGCAAGCGCCAGACAGCACGCCACAAATGCCCACTCGGAGCCCTTTGCACGGCTCATCGTGTGCTTTGCCTCCTACTCGGTCAGCCCCAGGCACTTGAGTATGTGCGCGACCATCTCCGCGCGCACCTGGTGGAGGTCCCCGCTTGGGTCGAGGTCCTCAAGCGACGCCACTGCGTCGGCCTTCGCCTGGGCGTCCTTGCAGGCCTCGATGGCCTTGAGCAAAGTCGCCACGTAGCGCACGTCATCCACGGCCTCGCGGAAGCCCTCCCACTGCACCGTGTCAACCACGCCATTCATCGTCGGATAGGTGAAGTTGTGGTCGCGGTAGCGGGGGCTGTCGAAGTCGTTCCAGACGTGGCCGAAGCCATGCTGGTAGGCGTAGTCCATCGCGCCGTCGAAGCCCGCCTGCCAGAGCACCAGGCCGAAGTTGCGGCGGTAGGTCTCAGGCTCCTCCGGCCCCACCTGCGGGAAGGCGTAGGTGAAGACCTTGCTGCCGACGCCGTGGAACTTCTCGGCCTCCTCCGGGTTGGGCTTGTGCGCGAGGACCGCGACGTTCAGCAGGCTCCCCATCGCCTCGAAGGTGCCCTTGTAGCAGGCGACAAAGGTGCCGGCGCCCTCCTCTTGCACCGCCTTCCAGGCCGCGCGCTGGGCCGCCAAGCGCTCCCCCTTCGCCTCGTCTATGCCGTAGATGTACATCTCCTCGTAGCCATGCTCGCGGGCGAGCGCCAGCCACGTCCGCACACGCCCGCGGAGCGCGTCCACCGCCGCTTCATCGGCAGGCGCACCCGTGCTGCACCCCAGCGTGAAGAGCTTGTCGGTCGCCAGCCCGGCCTCCTCGCGGATCTCCAGCGCCTGCGGCAGCACGCGCTCGTCGTATTTCTGATAGAGGGTCGGGTAGTCCACCCCATGAGCGTGCATATCGCCCATCTCGGCGGCGTACTGCTCCTCGGACTTGTACTCCGAGCCGATCGTCCAACTCCCGTCCTCCGACAGCTTGCCACGATAGTACACCGAGTAGGTCAGCGGCGAGCGCTCCAGGTCAAAGGGATACACCGAGACCCTCAGGGCCAGTTCGACAGCCTCCACGCCCTCAGCCGTCAGGCCCAGCGTGCCAGCGTACTCTCCCCTCGCAGCGTCCTCAGGCACCTGCACCGTCACCCAGTACTGCTGCACCCGCGTCGCGAGCAGGTCGAGCGGCTGCAAGCTGTCCGCATCAACCGGCCGCACGTCCTCCAGCTCGGCGCTCTCGGGGTCGCTGCACAGGACGTACTGCTCATTTCGGTCGGGGTAGTTCGTGCGCAGGTAGTTGGCCTCCGCCTGCTCGTCCACGCGCACCAGCGCGTCGTCGTTGAGCAGCAGCTCGGGCACGAGCTGCTTGTGCTTGAGGTCGCCAATGCTCCGCCCGGCCTGATACCAGCACTTGATAAGCTTCACGTCTACGTTCTCGGCCGGGATGGCGCCCGCGTCCCCCTTCAGGTCGGTGGGCGTGACCAGGAGGCCTTTCAGATCGGCGAGCGCGTAGACCACGAAGCTGGCGGCCTCATACTCGCCGCGGCAGGCGCTGACGGTCAGGCCCTCGGTCGCCTCCCCGGGAATGAGCAGGCCGCTTGGCAGTATGCGCGCGTTGGACATCGCCGGGACCTCCATCACGAGGAAGGGCTTCGCTCCCTCGATGCCCTGGGCGAGTTGCGCGAAGGTCTTCGGCGCAAGCTCGACCATCTTCAGCTCGGCCTGGAGCTGGTCCACGTCCTGCGGATGGGCGTACCCCGTCTTCTCAAATGCGTCCAGCCGCTCGTTCAGGCGCGCGAGCGCCTCGTCCGCCGCAGTGCGAGCCGTGGCGTAAGCCTCGGGCAGTTCGGGCAGCTCCTTCATCGCCAGCGCGCCGGCATCCGCCCGTTCCCGCCAGGACGCCGTTCGCTCTCCGAACGCGTCAGCGAACGGCTTCCAGCGCGCCGTGTACTCCCCCTTGTAGGCCTCCTCTTCGGGGACCTTGCCCTCGATCCGCACATCGTCCACGTAGAGCACCACGCGCTTGCCGTCGCCACCGCGAATGAAGATGCCCCAGCGGTCCAC
>CBFDBV010000359.1:0-5155 GCA_965603135.1 uncultured bacterium | reverse complement strand
TCACCCGTGCGGTATTCCTCGATGAGCCGCAGGTCAACATCGTCATGCGGGTGCGTGCCCGCCTCCGCCAGGACCATCTCCACGATATCCTCGGCCGGATGCGTCGTCACCGGCGGGACCAGGAACTCCTTCTCGCTGCGATACAACGGATCCTCACTGCCGAACTCGCCGCCAAGGCGCACGAGCGCCCATTCGTCCCCCTCGTCCGTGGGCCGGTGAGGCCCGACGTTGCCCCTGCAATACACCCTCGGGTAGTCGCAGCCGGGGTAGTAGGAGTCATCCATCGGCGAGATATAGACCTCCGGCCTGTCGGCTCCACTGCTGGGGCCATAGCGGTAGTAGTTGCCGACCACGTTGACGTGCGCGGCATACTTGACTTGCGTGCCGCCGCGGAAGTTGTAGACGAGGTTGTTGCGGAAGTCGAAGACCGCGGTCGGCATAAGGGGAGCAACCTTCTCGCCGTAGCCGTTGCCCGGTCCGAAGAGAAGGGCGTTGCGGTTGACATTGCCGGTCCAGAAGTTGTGATGGCAGGAGACGTGGTTCGCGCCGTGGGCGGCGAGCATACCCATGCTGTGGGCACCCTTTTGGTGGTCGCCTTCGATGATCCCCTCGGAGATGATGCACCACTGCACCGTGATACAGTGGCCTTTGTTGATGCCGAAGTTCTCGTCATCAGCCCAGCTTACCGAGCAATGGTCAATGACCACCCGGTGCGCGCCGCTTCCGATGGCGATGCCATCGCCTTGTCGCGGCGCCCTACGCACGCGGATGTGCCTCACGATTACGTCGCGGCAGTTCAGCCCTGTGAAGCCCAGCCCGCCGCCGTGAAGGGTGATGCCGCCTTGGTCGCCGGCGGAGGCCCCATCAATGGTCAGGCGGCCATTCTGCACGTTGATCGGGCCGGCCAGGTTGATGATGCCGCCGACCTCGAACCTGACGATGCGCGGGCCCTCGGCGGTGACCGCCTCGCGAAAGCTGCCAGGGCCGCTGTCGTCAAGGTTGGTGACCCAGATGACCTCTCCGCCCTCACCGCCAATGGAGTCCGCGCCGAAGCCCTCTGCCACCAGGCCCTGCGCGCCAACAGCATCGTCTTGGCCGCCCGCAGGCCCCACCGTCACCGCCAGAACACCGATCAGGCCCAAAACAAGGGCTACTGCCACTACACCTGGGATTGTCTCGTGCATTCTGCCACCTCCATACGACAGCGACCGAGGCACAACGACGACGAACGATGGCTAACGGCGGACAAGCTCAGTTAGCTACAGCCCGTGCTTCTCCTTCCACTCCAGGTAGCCGTAGCCGGCCTTGCCCTCACCCGTGCGGTATTCCTCGATGAGCCGCAGGTCAACATCGTCATGCGGGTGCGCGCCCGCCTCCGCCAGGATCATCTCGGCAATGTCCTCGGCCGGATGCGTCGTCACCGGCGGCACCAGGAACTCGCGGTCGCTGCGATACTCCGGATCGCTGCTGTACTCCCCGCCGATGCGCACGATCGCCCAGTCATCGCCCTCGCCCTCCGGGCGATGGGGGCCGATGTTCCCGGTGCAGTACAGCTTCGGGCGCTCCGAGCCCGGGTAGTAGGTGTCCGTGGTGACGCTGACCTCGGCGCCGCCGCCACTGCTGGGGCCGTAGCGGTAGTAGTTGTTGACGATGTTGATGTTGATGCCGGAGGCGAGCTGGGTGCCACCCCGGAAGTTGAACACCAGGTTGTTGCGGACATCGAAGACGCAGGTGGGCTGGAAGATCGCCATCTTCTCGCCCGCGTAGCAGCCCTCGAAGGCGCCGCCCGAGCCGTAGCCTCCCACGCCATACATCAGCGGATTGCGGTTGATATTCCCGGTCCAGAAGTTGTGATGGACCGAGACGTGGTTGGCGCCGTGGGCGACGAGCATGCCCATACTGTGCGCGCCCTTCGGGTGGTCGCCCTCGATAATGCCCTCGCCAATGAGGCACCACTGGACAGTGACATAGTGGCCCCTGTTGATGCCGAAGTTCTCGTCATCGGCCCAGGTCGTGGAGCAGTGGTCAATGAGAATGCGGTGGGCGCCGTTGCTGATGCCGATGCAGTCACCGGCTCGCGGCGCGCGCCGCACGCGGATATGCCTGACGATCACATCGCGGCACTCCAGGCCGCTGAAGTACAGGCCGCCGCCGTGAAGGGTGATGCCGCCCTGGTCGGCGGCGGAGGCGCCGTCAATCGTCAGGCGGCCGTGCTCCACCCTGATCGGCTCGCTCAGGTCAATGATGCCGCCGACCTTGAACTTGACGATGCGCGGGCCCTCGGCGGCGACTGCCTCCCGGAAGCTCCCCGGGCCGCTGTCGTCGAGGTTCGTCACCCAGATGACCTCTCCGCCCTCACCGCCGATGGAGTCCGCGCCGAAGCCCTCGGCGGGCATCACGGCCGATGCCCCACCGGCGGCATCGTCCTGGCCGCCCGCAGGCCCCACCGTCACCGCCAGCAAAGCGCTGAGCCCCAGAACGACGAATGCCGCCGTCAAGCCAGGCATTGTCTCGTGCATACTCCTACCTCCATCTGGCAGGTGCCATCCGCCTTCGCGAAGCCTGCCTCAGCCAGCCCGGCGGGCGGGAAGCCCTTGCCCGTTCGTGCCGCCATCTCAATCGTCCGTCCACGCTCCGAACGCAAGCCGCCCGGACGCCTACGTTCGCCGGTCCCGAGCGGCAGACCTGCTCCTCGCAGCCGACACTGCGGTCCTTGTCACGGGGCGGCGGGCAAAGGGCAGCTCGCCACGGCGAACCCCTGCGAACGACCGCGAACGACAGCATCGGCTTGACAGCAAGGACAACGGCCGCCCTGCGACGAACCTACCGTGCGAGTTCGGCAGCATCACAAGCCTGGGCACCGAGAACCCTGCCAGAGAGTGAGCCAGCATGAGCATCAGCGTCGGCATGGTCGGCCTTGGGAGCTTCGGCCGGCACTTCATCAAGCCCGTCAAGGACCACCCGGAAGTCAGCCGCGTCGCGCTCTGCGACCTCAACCCCGACCGGCTGGCCGAGCAGGCCAGCGACCACGACATCTCCGAGACCTACGACAGCCTCGACGACATCTGCAAGAGCGACCTGGACGCGCTGATGATCATCACCCAGCCCTGGCTGCACGCGCCACAGGTCATCCAGGCCCTGGAGGCCGGCAAGCACGCCTACTCGGCGGTGCCGGTCATCACCTCCGCCACCGGCAGCGGCCAGGAGATACTCGAGTGGTGCGACAAGCTCATCGAGGCGGTCCAGCGCACCGGACAGATATACATGATGGGCGAGACGACGTTCTTTCGCAAGGAGACCATGTACTGCCGCGAGCGTGCGGCGGCCGGCGACTTCGGACAGTTCGTCTACGGGGAGGGCGAGTACCTCCACGACCTCTCGCACGGGCTTTACGATGTCGCCAAGAACCGCTGGGGCGAGCAGTGGAGTATGCACAAGAGCGGCGGCGTCCCCATGCACTACCCCACGCACTCCACCTCCGGCGTCATCTCGGTGATGGGCGCGCATATGACCGAGGTCTCGGCCTTCGGATACACTTACCCCGACGATGAGTGGTACCGCGAGGACACCATCTCAGGCAACCTCTTCAGCGACGAGGTCGCGCTCTATCGGATGAGCAACGGGGCGATGGCGCGCATCTGCGAGTTCCGCCGCGTCGGGCATCGCGGCCGCGAGGGCTTCCGCATCTACGGCACCGCCGGCTCGTTCGAGAACGATGTCTCCGGGGCCAAGTGGGTGACGACCGAAGGCTGGGAGGCGCTGGACCTCTCGGATGTGGCAGAGCCGATGCCCGAGGCGCTGGCGGCGGACCTGGGCGGGCATGGGGGATCGCACGCCTACCTGGTGCACGAGTTCGTGGATTCGTGCGCCAACGAGCGGATGCCGCGCGTGAACGCTTGGGAGGCGGTGCGTTACGTGGCCCCGGGTGTGATGGCCCACGAGTCGGCCCTGCGCGAGGGCGAGCTCATGAAGGTCCCCGACTGGGGCGACGCGCCCGCCTGACTGCACGCCTTGACCCCGAGCTGAGCGATTGTTAGGATGCCATCGAGCCTCCACGTCCCGGGGGAGCTGAAGACGCGATGATCGCGCTGATTGAAGCCAAACATGCGCAGATTGCCGAACTCTGCCGGCGGTATCGGGTCCGACGGCTCGAGGCCTTCGGCTCGGCGGCTGGGGAGGGCTTTGATCCGCTCGCCAGCGACCTGGACTTCCTGGTGGAGTTCCTCACGCTTGCGCCCGGCCAGCGCGCGGACGCCTACTTCGGCCTACTCGAGGACCTCGAGGATTTCTTCGAGCACCCGGTGGACCTGGTGATGACCCGTGGGATCACGAACCCGTACTTCCGCCAGGCTGTGGAGCGGACCCGGGAGGTCGTCTATGCGGCTTGAGAGCAAGAAGCTCCTGGAAGACGTGCGCCGGGCTACGGCCCGGCTTGCCCGCTGCTGAGGAGGCACGAGGATGAAGCCCGCGATTGAGCTTGACAAGCAGCGCATCGCTGACTTCTGCCGCCGCAACTACATACAGCGGCTGTCGCTATTCGGCTCCGTGCTGCGCGAGGACTTCGGCCCCGACAGCGACGTGGACGTTCTGGTGCAGTTCGAGCCGGGGGCCGTGGTCACGCTGCTGGACATGGTCCGGATGGAGGACGAACTCGCACAGGTCATCGGCCGCAAGGTTGACCTGCGCACTCCGCAGGACCTCAGCCGGTACTTCCGCGATCAGGTGCTTGCCACCGCGGTGGTGCAGTATGCTGCGTGACGAGGACCGCGTTCGCCTACGGCACATGCTGGACGCGGCGCACAGCGCGCTACGCTTCACCGAAGGCCACTGCCGCGAAGACCTCGACACCGACCAGATGCTGAGGTTCGCCCCCCTGCGCGCGCTGGAGATCGTCGGGGAAGCGGCCGCTCAGGTCTCTGAGGCGGCCCGCGACGCCTTCCCGCAACTCCCCTGGCGCGAGATCGTCGGGATGCGCCATCGGCTCATCCACGCCTATTTCGACGTGGACCTGGACCGCGTCTGGGATACGGTCACGCACTCCGTCCCCGCCCTCATCGAGCAACTGGAGGCCATTCCCGAGGCTGAGGTTCAGCCCCTTGGCGAGGAGCGCGAATCGCAGGATGCGGGCGGAGGGCCCACGGGATAGACTCCCTCG
>CBFDBV010000358.1:0-5156 GCA_965603135.1 uncultured bacterium | reverse complement strand
TGCTTGAGGGCCGGGAAGTTGACCGGACACCGGCGTGCACGTACGGCGTGGACCGTTACAGCCAACCGTGGATGGCCAACGAGCCGAGCTACACAGAGATACTCGCTTGCACCGACGAGCACGATCACATCTTCGCCTACCTGGGCTCGTACTATGCGTCATTCGGGAACCACGATGTGCTGCGCCTCGCTGACCCGGAGATGGCGCAGGAGAAAGTGCGCAGGGACGGAGAGGCGACTGTCCGGGAGATGACGGTGCGCGGGCCGCGCGGGGCGCTCACCGCCACCTGCCAGGAGACCGGCGCCACGCACACCGTCTGGGTCACCGAACACCTCATCAAGACAGATCAGGACATTCAGAGCTTCATTGACCTCCCCTTCGAGCCGCTAGCGCCCAGCACAGAGGAGATCCGGGCGCACCGCGAGGCCCTCGGCGACCGGGGAGTCCAGGAGTTCCAGGTGCCGACCGCGCTCTGCATGGTGTGCGAGAACATGAAGTACGAGGACTTCATGGTGCGCACGCTGACAGCGCCCAAGGAAGTGCGTGCCATGCTCGAGCGCTGCCAACAGCTTCTGGAGCAGTGGCTGGTGGCGGCCCTGGAGAACGGCGCGGGGCCCTGCTTCAGGCTCTTCGGCGCAGAGTACGCCGCGCCGCCGATGCTGGCGCCCAGCTTCTTCGAGCAGTCGGTGGTGCCGTTCGACAGGCGGCTGGTGGACATCATCCACGAGCACGGTGGCTACGCGCGCTATCACTGCCACGGCCCCATCAGGGGCATCCTCGACCACGTGATGGAGATGGGCGTGGACCTGCTCGATCCGTGTGAGGCGCCGCCGAACGGGGACATCACGCTCGGCGAGCTGGCGGAGATCGCGGGCGATGACCTCGTCATCATGGGCAACATCCAGGCGCACGACCTGGAGACGGGGACGCCGGAGGAGGTAGATGCGCTGGTGGCGAAGGCACTCGACGAGGTGGGCGGGCGCTGCCGGCACGTCCTGCTGCCGACGGCCTCGCCCATCGAGGTGCCGCTGCGCCGGCAGACCAGCGACAACTTCAAGCAGTTCCTGAAGTCGGGCTGGGAACGAGGGTAAGCCGTCCCAACACACGCCGCGTCAAATCGAAAGGGAGATCGTCACGATGATCAGGATCGGCATCACCGCAGCAGTGCGATTCGAGGGGAAGCGGGGCTGTCACCACGGCAATGCCTTCTCCTCGATGTTCAACGGCTGGGACAAGGCGAAGGCGGAGGAGCTTGACTGGCCCACCGGCGGCGCGAGCGACATCCGCATTGAAGGTGCGCGCGTGGTCAAGATCTACGACGAGGACCGCGAGGGCGCCGAGATGATGGCGCAGATATACGGCATTGACGAGGTCTGCGACTCCCCGGAGGAGCTGGCCGAGGGCGTGGACGCGGGGCTCATCGCCGACAGCGGCGAGTTCGACAAGATCAGGTACGCGCCGCCCTTCCTGGAGAAGGGCCTGCCGCTCTTCGTGGACAAGCCGCTGGCGGAGTTCGCGGACGATGCCCAGGGGATCGTGGACCTGGCAGCCGCGAACGATGCGCCGCTGATCTCGTGCTCGGGCTACCGCTGGGCCGAGGGCGCCGACGAGATGCGCGCGCAGCTCGGCGAGCTGGGCACCATCGAGCTGCTCCAGGGCCTCTGCGGCCAGGGGAGGTATCACGTCTATGCCATCCACCCCGTCGAGTTCGCCTACGGCATCCTGGGGCCGGGAACCGAGTCGGTCATCAACGTCGGGGCTGAGGATCGCGACATCATCCGCCTGCGCCGGGCCGACGGCAAGCAGGTGCTGCTGACCATGTTCTGGCGGGAGGTCATCCAGGGCAAGATGCTTTTCACCCTCTGCGGCAGCGAGGGCTGGTACTCGATGGACCAGATGGGCCCGGTCTACCCGCGGATGATGGGGGAGTTCGTGAAGATGTGCGAGACGCGGGAGATGCCGATCTCGGGCGAGGAGATGGTGGAGGTCATCCGCGTAGTCGAGGCCGCGCGGACCTCCCGCGAGCTGGGCGGCATCGAGGTCAGTCTGACGTAGGAGGCTGCCCGCCGTCCATCCGGCCCCTCCATTCACGGCACCTGGGGCGCGCCGTCGTCAGCGCACGGCCTTCACGAGCTGCTCGGCGGCGCAGTAGAGGCTGTCCTCCACCGACTGCCGACTGACCAGCACCAGCAAGGCAAGCGCACCCACGCCCACCGCAAGCGCGATCCACGGCAGCGCTCGGCGCCACCTCATCTCGCGAGCACCGGCGCTCGAACGCGCCTCCGACGGAAGATCGCCGGAAGCCATCCCTTCAGCGCGGGACAGCCTTACCTCCCCGGCAAGCCGCCGGATGCGCTGGGTGGTGATGGCAGGTGGCGGGACCAGCAGAGAGATGAGCGAGAGGCGTTGGGGCTGGCGCCTATGCCGAGTACGCTCAGCGGTCTCCAGCGCCTCCAGCAGCGCCTCCGCGCCCACGCCGCTGAGCAGGGCCTGGTCGTCCGCGGCGGCCTCGGCGGCAGCGCGCCACTGCTGCCGGTAGAAGTGCGCGGTGGGCAGGAGCACCAGCAGCGCCGTGCAGGCGTCGGCTATCAGCCCCGCCAGGTTGTCGCGCCTGCGAGCGTGACCCAGCTCATGAGCGGCGATGGCCCGTAGGTGCTCCGCGCCCAGGCTATCGAGCAGCGCGGAGGAGATGACCGCCAGCGGCCGCAGCAACCCCGCACAGAACGAGGTCGGGACCATCAGCTCTACGGCCAGCAAATCATCGCTGGCGCGGGAGGTCAAGGACGACGGGCCGGCCTCGTCTCCCGCTGTAGCGGGATCCTCGTGCGGCCCATTGCCGTGAAAGATGGCCCCGCTGGCGACCACGAGCCGGCGCAGCAGATGGCTGCTGAACGCCCCGGAGATCAGCCGCAGCGCCGCAAGCGCCACGAGCGCGAGCGCAAACCAGCAGAACACGCGCAGACGGTAGGCGCCCGCCGGCGCGTTGAACAGCGGTAGCAGGCACAGGTGGGGCCTCTGCCCGCCCAGGTGGGGAGAGGCCATCAGGCCCTGCGCGTGGAGTATCAGCGCCCAGCACGCGGCGATGCCCCCCGCAATCGGCGGCAGAATCAAGGCCGCCAGCCAGGTTCGCGCCCGGCTGGCGGCATCAGCTTCTCCGACGGTCTCGACCAGGGCCACGGCGGGCAGCGCGAGCAACAAGCTGAGCGCGCCCGCTATCGCCACGAGGATGCTGGCGGCTGCCAGCAGCTCGGGCATACTAGGTCTCCCCTGCGCCCTTTTTGCGTCTTTTCTGCTGCTCGATCATCTCCGCCAGGGTGTCGAGGCGCTCGGGGTCCTCATCGCCGAGGGCCTCCACGAAGTACGACATCGCCGGCTCGGCGAAGCTGCCCAGCAGGCCGTTGATGACGCGCCGGGTGAGGCTCCGGCCAAGCTCGCGGCGGCTGAGCGCCGCGGAGTAGTAGTACGCGCGGCCCTGCATAACCCGGTGCAGCAGGCCTTTCTCGTGCAGGCGGCTCATCGTGGTCATCACCGTGGTGTAGGCCGCATCCTTACCATTGGCCTCCAGCGTGCGGCGCACGTCATCCACGCAGACATCACCGCCCCCGTCCCAGACGGCCTCCATCACCTGGGCCTCAAGGGTGCCGAGCGCCTGCTCCAGGCCGCTCTTGTCGGGCTTGAAGACCGGCAGCTCCGGGTTCGCGTCCTCCGGCCTCTTCTCGTCGTTGCCCTGGCTCATGTTCACACTCACCATCGGCTGCTGCAGCGTAGGTGCTCTGTTTTGTTACTACCCACAATAGTAGACGCTCAAACCTGTCAAAAGGTTCCGGGAGAATTGCTCGTCAACGCACATCCGCGATGCTTTGCAGCACGTAGGTCGGCCTGTGCACGGCAGATTGCAGGTCTCTGCGGGAAGTCACCCCGGTCAGAACGAGCGCCGTATCCATCCCTGCGGCCGCGCCCATCGCCATGTCGGTCTCTAACCGGTCGCCGACCAGCAGACACTCACTTGGCCCCAGCCCAAGCTCGGCCAGCGCCATCTCCGTGATGATGGGCGAGGGCTTGCCGATCATCACCTCAAGCTGCCTGCCGGTGGTGGCCTCCAGCGCGGCGATGTTGGCGCCCGTGTCCGGCACCCGCCGCCCATCCTCAAGCGGACACGTCACATCCGGGTTGGTGGCGAAGAACCGCGCCCCGAGCATCAGCGCCTGGTGCGCCCAGTCGAGCTTGTCGTAGGTAAGGTCCCGGTCCCAGGAGACCACCACCAGGTCGGTGGTCTCCGGGCTCTCGGCAAAGTGTAACCCAGCAGCGGCCAACTCGTCAATAAGCGGCTGCTCCCCGAGCACGTAGATGCGGGCCTCGGGATGGCAGCGGCTGAGATACCGCGCGCTCGCCAACGGCGAGTTCATGACATCATCAGGCCCGGCGGGCACGCCCAGCCGCGTGAGCTTGGCGGCGTAGGTCTCGCGCCGGGCCAGCGGCTTGTTCGACAGGAAGAGCACCTTCGCCCCGCGCTCGCGCAGCGCCTTGACCACCTCGTCCGCGCCCGGTATCAACTGCTCCCCGAGATAGATCGTGCCGTCGAGGTCCAGCAGATAGCCCTGGTACTGCTTCACACCGTTTCTTCCCTGGTCGCTGCCCTGTCTCTCACTCAAAGGGCCTGCGGCACGGGCAGTCGGGATCGTCTTCGATGGTCTCGACCACGGCCCGCAGCAGCCAGCGCAGGTCCTCCTCCCGCTCCTCCATCACCTGCGTGACCTCGGCGTGGGTCAGCGGCTGCGGGCTGCTGCCGGCCGCGTAGTTGGTCACCACGCACACCGTTGCGTAGCACAGCCCGGCCTCCCGAGCCAGCACCACCTCTGGCACGCCGGTCATCCCGACCACGTCGCCGCCAAGCTGCGCGAACATCTGTATCTCGGCGGGCGTCTCGAAGCGTGGCCCCTCGCAACACACGTAGGTCCCGGTCGGATGCAGCGATGCGCCCAGCCGTTGCTCGCTGGCATCCAGCAGGCGGTCCCGCAGTCGCGGGCAGTACGGCACCGTCACATCCACGTGCCGCACTACGCCGTCGTTGCCGTCGTGGAACGTCAGCGGGCGCTGCCGGGTGAAGTCGAGGAACTGATCGGGCAGCACGAAGTCGCCCGGCTGCATCTCGGGGC
>CBFDBV010000357.1:0-5163 GCA_965603135.1 uncultured bacterium | reverse complement strand
GCTACCGCGAGGGGCGCGAGTGTCAGATGAACGGGCACAACGCCCTCAATGCGACTGAGCAGATCTTCGCCTGCTGGGAGTCGGCGCGGCGCCGGGCGCGCGTCGAGATCCCGGCCGACATCGAGGACAACCCGCTGGTGGCGATGATCGAGTCGGGCGACCTCAAGCCGGGGCGAGAGGATAGGTCATAGAAGCTATGTGCGGGGGCCGGGGGCAGCCCCCGCTCGAGGGATCTTGGTGCCGCGCTAGTTGCGCTTCCGCTCCGCCAGCCACTCCTGTACGTTGATGGTCTCCCCGCGCCTCTCGGCCTCGGTGGCGGCGGCAATGACCTGCATCGGCTTGATGCCCTCGCGACCGTGGGTGAGCGGCTGCTTGCCGTCGAGGATGCACTCGATGAAGTGCGCTATCTGCCCGTGCATGTCCTTAGCCCCGCCGAACACGTCCATCAGCTCCGCCTTATTGGGGTCGTACTCCCAGACGCGCTCCCGCCCGTCGGCGTTGTTGACCTCGACCACGCGCTCGCCGCCGCGCACGTACTCCACCCGCGCTGAGCCCTCCTTGCCGTAGACATCCAGCTTCAGCCCCGTCAGCGGATACGGCGTCGCCCAGCTCTCGACGTAGGCGCTGACCGCGCCGTTCTCGTGGCGGTTGATCATGACCTCCGTGTCATCGCCGCCGGGGATGACCTCGCCGAGGGTGAAGGCGTTCCCCAGGCAACTCGTCTCGACGATCTCGCCCACGTTCCAGATGAGCTGGTCCACGTAGTGGCAGCCGTGGCTCATCAGCGCGCCCATCGGGAACATCTCAACGGTCTTGCGCCACTCGGCGACGTGGTCGGGGTGCATGTACATCTGCGTCTGCACGTAGGCCTGGTGTATCTCTCCGAGCTGACCGCTGGTGCAGATCTCGTGCATTATCATAAACTCGCGCCGGTAGCGCAGCACGAAGGCGACCATGAAGATGACCCCGGCCTCGTCGGTGGCCTGGATCATCTCCTCGGCCTCATCGAGGTTGCGGGCCATGATCTTCTCGGTCATCACGTGCTTGCCGGCCTGCGCGGCGCGGATGGCCATCGGCGCGTGCAGATGCACCGGCGTGCAGATGTCCACCGCGTCAACCTCGTCCAGGATCGCCTCGTAGTCGGTGTGCCAGTTGCACTCGGCGGCTTCGGCCTTCTCCTTCGCCTTCTCCTCGTCAACGTCAACGCAGTAGACGAGCTCCGAGCGCGGCTCGGCGAGATGGGCGTTGATGTGCGCACGGCTGATCCCACCGCAACCGATCACTGCTACTCTCACTTTGTCCATCAGCTTGCCTCCAGTAGCTCGTCTCAGCGCAAGGTCGGTTTCGGCCTGTTCCCTTCGTTGCGACAGCCGTCATGTCCTCCCTGGCTGGCGAGCCAGCTAGCCGCCCGTGAAAGTCAGCCGATTCCCCTGGGCCGAGGTGACTTGGAAGCGCGGGAAGGTGAGCAGGCCGTGTTCTCCCACCTGCACGCGCTCGCGTTGGACCTCCCGCCCTGTCGCCAGATCGGTGTTGATGGCGGTGCAGGCGGCGCCCGCCTGGGGCTTGAACTGCTGGCGCCGGCGCGGCGTCACATCCACCGTCACCGGCAGGTCCTCCGGCTCCAGGTACCACTTGATCACGATCTCATATCTGTCTGGCTCATCCACCGGGTCCTCCCAGTCCAGGCCGCGGTTCATGTAGCCGACGGGATCCCCGTCGGTCTTCTCACCGTTACCCGGGTCCTGATCGGCCGAGCAGTTGCTGAAGGCTGGATAGCTCTCATTGAGCGCGAACCGATGAAGCCACCCCCATCTCCGACGCTCCACGATGTCCTCGGGAAGGAGCTTCGCCGTCGTCCCATGTTCGCCGTCGTTCCACGCGGCGATGAAGCCCTGACGCTGCTGCTGCATGGCGCGGTAGAAGTCCGGGTTCACCCACCAGGGGATCGAGCCGTCGTTGCGCCCGTTGCTCATCACCACAAACGGCAGGTCGTCCTCGGAGCCGAGCACAAAGCGCGTGGAGTCCAGCCGCTCCCCGACGGTCATCCCCTCATTACAGGGCGCATCGAGCGGGCCGGTGTAAGCCTCGACCCGCCGAACGCTATCGCCGCCCTCTCCCCTCTTGTAGGTGACGATGCCCACGTGCGGCGCGATGGCGGCGAATATCTCCGGATGCCGAAGCGCGATGTTGAACGAGCCGATGGCGCCCATCGACCCGCCGGCGGCGTAGCTGCGGTTGGGGTCGGTCCCGAAGTAGCCCTGCACCCACCTGACGATCCACATCACCCGCCGCTCCGTGAAGTTGACGCACAGGCCCTCAGCCATCAGCTCCGGGTCGTAGATGTGGTCGTTGTAGCCGTACCAGAAGCTGTGGATGGCGGGCGTCAGCCGCTGGCAACCGTCATTGCCCTCGGGGAACATGCGGCCTATCCAGGTGCGGTCGGTGGGACTGACGCGCACGGTTTCACCCACCACCCTTGCGCCGAACTTGAAGGGCAGGCCATCGCGCCACCCCAGCGTCGCGTCGCCAAAGACCAGCCACTCCATCCCACCCCGGCCCCGCTTGGCGTGAAGCGCCAGGTCCAGCGGGAGGCCCGCGCCCGAGTTACGCGCCGGCTTGCCCGCGGGATCGCCCTGATAGATGGGCTCGATGGCGGCAACCTCCTGATGCACCGGTTCCGCGAGAGCACACAGGACCGGCGCAACCGCCCTCTCTCCCACCACCTCCTCCTCGGCCGCCTGCGCTTGGACGGTCAGTGCATAGTACCAACTGCCTGCCGTCTCCGGCGTGACAGTGTGCACGAACAGCCCACTGTCGGGATTCAGGCGTTCGCCGCCCTCCTCGATCAGCCAGCCCTCGTGGCGCACCTCCGGGCGCTTGTCCTCGGGGTACTCGTCCAGCGGCCTGCCATAGGTCTCCGGGTTCAGCCACCAGTCGGTGGCGGAGCCGGGCATGAGGTAGTCCCCGGCCACTCGCGCGTTGTCCGCGTTGTTGTCCGTGATAGGCTCCCGGGACATCAGCACTCGGAAGCGAACGTCCGCCACGCCCTCAGGCTCATCCCAGGTGATGAAGACCTGCCCGCCACGGTAGGTCGCGGCGAGGTCCGTGACCGCTCGCTGCTCGGCCCAGCCGCACGTCGCGGCCAGCAGCAGTGCCAGCGCCGCGGATAGTGCCCGAGGATGACGCATGAGGTCCCTTCTGTCCGCCACACAGCGACCCACGTCTGCATGTGCTGATGCGTGAGGAACGGATGTTCGCGCCCACGTGCGGCATTCCTTCCTGCCCGGCGCAAAAAGGGAAACGTGGGGCCGCGGGGAATCTCCCTCCACGCAAGCGCGTACTTCACCCTCATTGACTCTCATGTCACGGAAAGGATACAGACCATGCTGCCCTGTCTCCTGGCCGCCATCGTCGGAGCCGGAGGTCCCTCCGGTGTGCTCACGCTCAAGACCGACCAGATGGAGATAACCCTCGGTTCCGAGGCCTCCTGGACGATAATGACGCTTGAGTATGATGGGACGCCCCTCATCATCAAGGCCGGCGGGCAGGGCGCAGTCATTCGGCCCGCCGGGGCCGACTGGATTGGCGGCGCCATGTCCGGCGGCGTTGAGCAAGTCGGCGAGCTGACCATCGCCGCCGATGGTCAGCCCGTGCAACTGCCCACCGCCGAACCCGTTCAGAGCAACAACATCCTGATCAGGAAGACCTCCACACTCGCCACCATCGAGCACACCGCTGAGACGACGGTTGAGGCCGACCTGATAGTCCAGACGCACACCTTCGTCGCGACCGAGGATATCGAGTTGGGCAGCTTCTACTGCTTCATCTACTCCGTAGCGCCGACGACCACACACTGGATGGCCCAGCCAGTGTCAGGCGCCATGATGGACGGTGAGTGCAAGAGCGAGGGTGGCCATGCCGCGAACAAGCCCGTGCGCTGGCTCGCCCAGTACGACGCCAGCGCCGCTAAGGGCCTAATCTGCTACTATCCGACGCCCTTCACCGGCCCTGGATCCTTCAGCGCCGTCTGGGACCAGGAGAGCTACCACAAGTTCCTGGCCCAGCCTCTGACCGGGAAGCTCGCAAAGGGCACGGAACTCTCCTACACGCTGGTTATGAAGATGTTCGCAGCCCCAGAGGCCGACTGGAAGGCCGCCGTGACCGAGACGGTGGCAGCCCTGCAGCAACGCTTTCCGCCCACCGGCGAGGTTGACGAGGCGCCCGTGGAGCGCCTTTACGATCAAGGGGTGCCCGAGCACGGCTTAATGACGGTGCAGACCTCCAACTACCAAGTCATCTTCCAGGCCGAGAGCGCGTGGACCATTGACGAGATCCACTACGGCGGCGAGCTGCTGGCCGGCCCCACCGGTCACTACGGCACCGTGCTGGTGCCCGAGGGCGGCAAGTGGATCGGCACCGGCCACACCGAGGGCGGTCGGGAGATCGCTCACTCCGTCAAGCTCACCGTGGACGGTCAGGAGACGCCCATCCAGGTCGGCGCTGCGGTCCAGGGCCACGACATCGAGCTGATCAAAACCTCCACGATCCACAAGTTCGACGCAACGCATACCATCACCATTACGGACGACGAGATCGTCGAGCGCGCGCAACTCACCGCCACCGAGGACCACGACCTGAGCCTGATGTACCTCTTCATGCACTGCTGGCCCAGTGAGACGACGAAGTGGATCGCCGAGCTGCCCGACGGCCAGCTCATCGAGGGCATCCTGGAAAGCGACAAGGACCACGCGGTGGACCAGGACGCGCGCTGGGTGGCGCAGTATCACCCAGACCGCAACCTGGGCCTCCTGTGCTACACGCCCAAGATAGCTACAACCGAGACCAGCAAGAGCTTCATCTGGGACCAAGAGCACTATCACAAGTACTACGTCCAGCACAATAGGGGCATGAGCTTCGCCGAGGGTGACGAGCTGGACTTCACCATGGTCGTGAAGATCGTGCCCGGCGAGACCGGCGACTGGGAGGCGACCAAAGCCGCCGCCGCGGACCTTGCCGAGCGCTACCCGCACGTTGATGATGAAGAGGATGAGGGCGATGGCTGAAGCAGCCGTCCTTGGCGCAGGAGCGGGCGGGCGAGCAGCCGCTGCCGACCTGGCGCTACACGGCTGGCGCGTGCGCTTGTGGGAGCTGCCCCGGTTCGCC
>CBFDBV010000356.1:0-5199 GCA_965603135.1 uncultured bacterium | reverse complement strand
CGCGCCCTCAGCCGCGCATCTGAGCCCGATCCACTACAGCTTGACAAGGTCGTGGCTGGACCTCCGCGGAATGGTCCTCCAGTAGCTTCTACCGGAGGTGCTCTGATGATCGGGCGCTCATGTCTTGCTGTCGCGCTTTCGCTGGTACTGGTTCTCACCGCGCACGCGACCGGGCTGGCCGCCGATCCGGTCGTCCTCCATGTCTCGCCCGAAGGTGATGACGGGTGGTCGGGGCGGTTCTCGGACCCCGTCGGCGACGGTACCGACGGTCCGCTCGCGACGCTGCACGGCGCGCGCGACGCCATCCGCGTCCTGAGGGCCGCGGGCGAGGCCGACGCGCCGATTCAGGTGCTGGTGCAGGGAGGACACTACCGTCTGAAGCACCCCTTCACGCTCGGCCCCGAGGACTCCGGCACCGCGGACGCGCCAATCACCTACGCCGCCGCAGACGGCGAACGCCCCGTGTTCTCAGGTGGCTTGCCGATCTCCGGTTGGCGCGAAGCCGGGGACGGCCTGTGGACCGCGCAGGTCGCGGGAGTCGCGGAGGGTGAGCGCTACTTCCGCCAGCTGTTCGTCAATGGCGAGCGGCGCCAGCGCGCGCGCATTCCCAATCGCGGCTACCTGCAGCTCGCCAGCCTCACCAACCCCTTCGACCGCTCGGACGAGGCCAACCGCACCGCCTTCCGCTTCCGCGCCGGCGACCTCAGCAGTGACTGGCGCAACCCCACGGATATGGAGGTCGTCAAGCTCTTCTCCTGGAGCACCACGCGACTGCCCGTGGCGGAAATCGACGACGCGCGCGGCATCATCAGCTTCGGCGGGTCCACCGGGACCGATCCGCGCCTGTTCGACTGGGCCGGGGGGCGATACTATGTCGAGCACGTCTTCGAGGGCCTCGATCAGCCGGGAGAGTGGTACCTCGACCGGCCCACCGGGACGCTCTACTACAAGCCCATGCCCGGGGAGCGGCCGGACGAGGTCGAAGCGGTCGCACCCGCGCTCGAGCATCTGCTCGAGTTCTACGGGCGCGAAGCCACCGAGGACGCGGCCGCCGAGACCGTCAGTCACATCACGCTGCGCGGGCTGACCTTCGAGCACGCCTCGTGGCCGATGCCCGAGACCGGCTGGCGGGAGCGCCAGGCACAGGCGACGATGGAGAGCGCGGCCGTGCACGCGCGCTTCGCCGTGGATTGCGCGCTTGAGGACTGCGAGATACGCCACGTCGGCGCCCACGGCGTCTGGCTCGAGCGCGGGTGCCAAACAAACCGCCTTCAGCGCTGCCACATCTGGGATGTCGGCACGGGAGGCGTCTACCTCGGCTGGACCAAGGTTGAGCCTGAGGCGGGCGGTAACGTCGTTGATAACTGCTTCATCCACCACCTGACCGAGGTGCACGGCGGCGCGATCGGCGTCTGGATCGGGCAGAGCTCGCACAATCGCGTCACGCACAATGAGATCGCAGACATGAACTACACCGGCATCTCCGTCGGTTGGCGGTGGCACTACGGCCCGAGCCTCGCGCACGACAACCTCATCGAGGACAACTACGTGCATCACTGCGGCCACCACGTGCTGTCCGACATGGGCGGGATCTACACGCTGGGTGAGTCGCAGGGAACCGTCATTCGGCACAACCGCTTCGAGGAGCTCTGGTGCCATGCCGCGCACTCGCACGCCTCGGGCATCTACCTCGACCAGGGCAGCACTGACCTGCTGATCGAGAACAACATCGTTAGCGGCACCACCGACAGCGGCTTCATCGTCCACTACGGCAAGGACAGCATCGTCCGCAACAACATCTTCGCGTTCGCGGGCAAGTACGGCCTTAGCCTGGGTAAGCCCGAGGAGCATCGATCGTTCATCTTTGAGCGCAACATCATCTACCTCGACCACCCGGACATTGCCGGGCGGAGGATTACTGAGAACGAGGACGTAGACCACAACGTGTACTGGTGCACGACCGGCGAGGAGCTGGGCTTTTGCGGCATGTCGCTGGAGTCGTGGCGTGAGGCGGGGCATGACCGGAACTCGGTCGTCGAGGATCCGCTCTTCCGCGACCCGGAGCGAGGCGATTTCACACTCACGGATGACTCACCCGCACTGCGCGTCGGCTTCGAGCCGATACCGATGGACGGGATCGGTCTCTATGGCGATCCGGAGTGGACGGGACTGCCCGCGCGCTTCGAGCACCAGCCCGACGATCCGCCGCCGACCGAGGCCGAGGCGCTGCGCATCGCCGACGATTTCGACATATGGCTGACTGCTCGCCAGCCGCTGGGCGGACATCCACTCTACGCACGTGTGCACACCGAGGAGCGGCCGGAACTCGTGGCGATAAGCAACGAGGCGGCGGCATCCGGCGAGCAGAGTCTGCGTATCGAGGACGTCGCGGACCTGGAGAAGTCGTTCAACCCGCACCTCTACTACCGGCCGCGCTACACCGAGGGCAAGGCCCGCTGCGCGTTCATGATCCGCATCGACGCAGCCACCGGCTTCTATCACGAGTGGCGCGACGTGGCCCACCCCTACAACGTGGGGCCCACGCTGCGCATCACGGACGGCATGCTCGTGGTGGACGGGGTCGAGCCGGTCGACATACCCGTCGGCGAGTGGGCGCGGATCGAGGTCGAGGCGGAGCTGGGCGAGGCGGCGGGGACGTGGACGCTGGCGGTGACGCTGCCGGGCGGGGGGCGCCAGGAGTTCGCAGACCTCGCCTGCCGCAGTGAGGCCTGGCAGGAGTTGCGCTGGGTGGGATTCGTCAGTAACGGGACGAAGCCGGCGGTGTTCTACCTCGACGACGTGGAGCTTGACCTAGAGGAGTAGGGGCTGGGCCGTCCTGTACCGCCTCCCCATTGCGTCCGGGTGCCTCAGATACTAGCATAACACCAGGACCGACTCTTGGGGGGCAGTCCAATATGACCTTCATCTCGACCTTCGAGTACGAGCACGATCAGAAGCAATTGCCAGGGAATTCAGGCAGGACGGCCTCACCCGAGGGAGGAGTCAGGAGGGAGGCAGAGGGCGCGCCTGCCTCGAGACGCAGGCTTACAGTGCCCGGCAGATGACCTTGGGCAGCCTACGGGGAGCCACGCGCGAGTGTTGCGTCAAGATTCTTCTGCAAGAAGTGGCTGGTCTCTCCTGTGGTTCGCGGTTGGGCCGTTGTCTAGTTGCTCTGATCAGGCGATCTGTCAAGCGGCCTTGAGTTGCTGCTTCTTGTGCTCGCGCAACAGCTCCATGTTCAGATACCTGGTGCCCTCAATCCACTCCTCGTGGGTCTCCACCGCCAGCGCCCGCACCAGCCGCAGGCAACTGGCCGCATTGGGAAAGATCCGCACCACATGGGTGCGTCGTTTGATCTCCTGATTGAGGCGCTCGAGCATGTTGGTGGACTTCAGGTGCTTGTGGTGGTGCCGTGGCAGGCGGTAGAATGAGAGCGTCTCTTCGATGTTGTCCTCCACCCAGTCGCACAGCTTGGGGTACTTGCTCTGCCATTTCTCCAGCCAGCCCGCCAGGTCCCGCCGCGCTTCCTGCAGGTCGCGCCGATCATACAACCAGCGCAACTCCAGCAGGCAATCGTCGTCGGCCTTACGCGGCAGGTAGTCACGCGCATTGCGCAGGAAATGCACATAGCAGCGTTGCCAGGTCGCTTCCGGCAGCATCTCCACGATCACCTGCTTGAGGCCCTCATGGTCATCGCTGACCACGAACTGGCCCCCGCGCAGGCCGCGCTCTTTCAGGCCACGGATCAGATCGCGCCAACTGCTGGCGCTCTCGCGGTTGGCCAATGTACTGCCCCCCGAAAGTCGGTCCAGGTGTTATGTTAGTATTGGGAGCATCTGGACGCAACAGGCAGGCAGTGAAATGGGCAGTAAGCGGCATACGCCGGAGCAGATCATCAACAAGCTGCGGCAGCGGCTGGGAGTTGACACAAACAGGGCAGCATTCCTGCTGCTGGCTCAGCAAGGAAAGCTCAAGCTGCCCCGATGATGATCACCAGTAGTGTGCTGCGGCGCGCCCGCAGGCTATGTGGCTTGGTCAGAGCGGCCCGCTGGCCAATCCAGAGCGCAGTCGAGCACAGAAGGCATCTTATGCCCACAGTGCTCTCCCCCGAGGCAGTCTCTTACACGCTATTGGAGGCGCAGGTGCGAGCGTAGCCCTGCGCTTCTCGCGAACTCATGTCAGCCAGATTCGTCGGCATTGCGGCCGCGCGGCGAGAACCCCAAGCCGGCCATATGTCCCGCGGTTGGAGTACTTGACGGTAGCAACTTCATCTCGACACGGGTTTTCGGGAGGGACAGGTACACATAACTGGCGCTATACGCGGCGGCGCGATGGCGGGGACGTGGTTGGTCGCGATAAGGGGTGACACCGGCGAATGAGGTCGTCGCGGGTGGTGTGGTCGGTCGAGGTGTGTCCTCGGCAGGCGGGGGCGCTGTGGTCCAGGATGGCATTGCCGGAGCTGGGCTCTTGATGATGGCAGGTGTTCCGTGGCCTCGCGTGCACCGTCACCTATCGCTGTTGCCACACACGAACGGGTTGAGCTTGAGCCTCTCCCCGCACTCGGGGCAGGGGACCTCCTCGCCGGTCCTTATGTCTCGATCTTCGTGCGTATCTGTTCGAGAAATCCCTCATCCTGCGCGGAGACGAACATGCCCGACCGCCTCATCGCCATGAGCGTGTCGTAGGCGCCTTGCCACCACTCGTGGGCTTCGGCAGGCCGGGTGCGCTCCATCAGGTCGGCAACCCGCGAATACGAAACCCAGAGGTCCCGCTGCCAGCCGGCATTGCCCGGGTCCGACGCCGCCAGACGCTGCATGGCATCGCGATAAGCTTCGTAGGCCTCCAGCGCCCCCGACAGGTCCCCCTGTGCACGCAGTACGTCGCCGATCCGCTGGTGGCTTGCGGCCAGATCGTGCTGCCAGCCGGCATTGCCCGGGTCCGACGCCGCCAGACGCTCGGCGATCGCCAGGGAGGCCTGGTAGGCCTCCAGCGCCCCCGACAGGTCCCCCTGAGCCACCAGCACGTCCCCGACCTTGATGTGGCTCACCGACAGGTCCCGCCGCCACTCCGCATTGCCCGGGTCCGCCGCCGCCAACCGCTGGATTGTGTCACGGTACGCTTCGTAGGCGACCAGAGCACCCCACAGGTCCCCCTGAGCCAGCAGCACGTAGCCCACCAAGCACTGGCTCACCGACAGGT
>CBFDBV010000355.1:0-5201 GCA_965603135.1 uncultured bacterium | reverse complement strand
TGGCCGACTTTCTTGATGGCGGCGGCGAGGTCGTGCATGTCCCGCTCCTCATACGTCGGGTGCGTCGGGACAAAGAACGTGCGCGACTCCGCCCACGCCGCGTTCTCGCAATGCACCTCGGTGTAATCCGTCGCCTCCGGCCGCGCGTTCGGGTCGCCGAACGGATAACTGAACCGGCCGAAGCCGCGCCCCTCGCGATAGCACTTCTCCTGGTAGCTCTGCGGCCACATCACCGGGCCCGCCGGGACGCCCTCCGCGCCGACCGCCTGGAAGAAGTCCCGCGCCTCGACCGTCAGCCGCTCGGTGTCCAGGATGATCGGATACATCCAGTAGGCGTTCTTTCGCTCCTCGGTGTCAATGGGCAGGGCCAGGATATACTCCTCGCCCTCCAGCTCATCGTCCAGGATCTTCGCGTTGCGGCGACGCGTCGGCAGGTGCCAGGTGTCCATCTTCCCAAGCTGCACCATCCCGATGGCCGACTGCATCTCGGTCATACGGAAGTTGAAGCCGATGCGGTTGTGAATGTACGGCAGCTTCTCCTCCAGCTCCAGCAGGCGCATTCTCTCGGAGACATCGTAGCCGTGGTCGCGGAAGCTGCGGCACTCCCAGGCCCAGTCTTCGTTGTCGGTGACCACGCAGCCGCCCTCGCCGCCGGTGGTAAAGTGCTTGCTCTGGCAGAAGGAGACCGCGCCGATGTCACCGATGCTCCCCGCCTTCTTGCCCTTGTACTCGCCGCCGGGCGCCTGCGCGAAGTCCTCCAGCACGTAGAGGTCATGCTCCCGCGCGATGGACATAATCGCGTCCATGTCGCACATACAGCCGTAGAGGTGCACCGGGATGATCGCCCGGGTGCGGCCCGAGATGTTCTGCTCGATGGACTCGGGCGAGATGGTGTGGGTGAGCCGCTCGACGTCCGCGAAGACGGGGACCGCGCCGGCCTGCGGGATGCACATCGAGGAGGCGATGAAGGTGTAGCTGGGCACGATGACCTCATCGCCCGGGCCGATGCCCATCCCGCCGAGCGCAGTGTGCAGGGCCGTGGTGCCGTTGGAGGTGGAGATGCCGAACTTGCGGCCGCACCAGTCGGCGTAGGCCTGCTCGAACTCCATCCCCACGGTGCCGGTCCAGTAGTTGACCTGGCCGGTTTTGAGCGGCTCCATCGCCGCGTCAATGCTCTCCTGGTCGAAGTAGGGCCAGGGCGGGAAGGGCTCGGTTCGTATCGGGTTGCCGCCGTCTATCGCGAGCTTGTCGGACATCGGTATCTCCTCCTGTTGCGCGCGCGACTACGTTGCTCTGTCAGGAGGCGAGGTTCGCCTCGGGGCCGAGAACACCTGCAAGGACGGCGGGCAAAGGGCAAGGGGCAATAGGCAATGGGGGAACGACAAACGGCTAACAGCGCAGGAGAGGAGATGGGCCTAGCGGATCTGGCACCAGGCGGCGGCGAGGGCCTTCAGGCGAGCGGGGTCTTTGCGGCCGGGCGCTGCTTCGAGACTGCTGGAGAGGTCCACGCCCGCCGGTGAGGTGGCCTCGATGGCCTCGCGCAAGTTCTCGGGCGACAGGCCGCCCGCCAGGATCACGGGCAGCTCGGACTCGGCGATGATCGCCGCGGCGGCGTCCCAGTCGCAAGTCCGACCGCTGCCGCCTGTGCCCTGAGGAGTGCGCGTGTCCAACACTACGGCCGAGACGCCGGCCTGCTGATAGGTAGCGATCTCCGCCAGGGCCTGGGCTACTAGCGGTCGCGCCTGGGCGGGACGCTCCTCCGTCTGGGCGGGATGATCCTCCGCCTCGGCGGGCCGATCCCGGGCCTGGGCGGGCAGGCCGATCGAGCGCCAGATCTGTGCTCGACCTTCGAGCGCCTCGGCGAGTTCGGCAACGTAGTCTGCATCGGCGGACCCGTGAAGCTGAACGGCCGCCGCGCGGGCAGCTTCGGCCAGCTCCACCAGCTCCGGCAGGGGCATATCCTCGACGACCAGGACCGCCTGTGCCCGGCAGGCCCGCGCCAGCAGCGCCGCCTGCTCGCGCGTTACACTGCGCGGGGAGCGCTCGATCTCCACGATGCAGCCGCAGTAGTCAGTGCCGGCCTGCTCCGCGCACCGCATATCCGCCACGCGTGTCAGCCCGCATACCTTCAGCACTGGGCGTTCGTTGCGTGACACAGTGGCTCACCACCATCCGCTGTCTCGCGGCTGAGGCGTGAACGACGCCGCTGGTGTCGGGTCGTCCCCAACTTCGGGCAGCGCGTCCCGCAAAGCGGGACCACCGCCCGCGATGGAACGCGAGCAAAGCTCACGAACCAGTGCAGTAGTGCGCGCCCAGACGCGCACTACTGCACTGGTTGCGGCCACAGGCCGCTTCCATCGCGGCGGTGCGAGGGGGCTGGCCGGTCGCCAGGTCAGTCTCCCACGCGCGGTGCAGCGCTCATGGATGCACCTCGACGGCGGTCAGCGAGCAGCGCGGCAAGGTGATCTGCCAGTTCACCCCCGCCGCCTGGATGGGCGTTTCGACCAGCTCAACCTCGTGTTTCTCGCCCACGTTGGTCGCCCAGGGCGTGGCGCCCACCACGCTCCAGGCCTCGGCGTGCGGGTTCGCGCCCGCCTGCCAGCCCTTCGGGACAATGGTCGTCTCAAGGTCCGCGTCGAAGTTGGTGTTGACGATCATCAGCGTGAGCGTGCCGTCGTCTCGCTTGCCAGCGTTCACGGACACGTCCGGCACCGCGCCCGCGTTGTACGGCTGGAACTCCTGGACGCTCTTGAGGCGGTAGAACGCCTGGCCGCTGATGGGAGTGTCCCCGCCGTCGTTGCCGATGCGACGCGCCATGATCGCGATTCCGTCGGCGTCCGCCAGAGTCACGTACTCCACGACGACCTCGGTCCAGTCATTGTCTCCCCGCAGGTTGCACACAGCCACGGCCGAGCGCGTGGCAGTGTACCCGCGCGCGTCGCCGATCTGAAAGCCGGCGCCCCTGCTGCTCTGCAGGCCGACCGTCTTGATCTCGCCGGTCAGCCGGTAGCCGGTCTGCGGCTTGGCCGGGAGCGTCACGCTGGCGTGATGGTAGTTGGTGTCTTGGCCGGAGAAGGTCGCAATGACCGTCTGCCCATCCTCTTCCTGTTGCACCAGCGGGTTCGTGCTCAGCTTCCACTCGTAGTCCTCGGGCAACAGATTCTCCTCGAAGACCTCGAACTCGCGCGGCTCACCGAACCTCGGCAGCACGCGCGCCCCGCCCGCGAAGTCCCACTGCCTGCACTCGACGCGCGAGCCAATCAGCGTGTCGCCGAAGTGCTCGTGGTAGAGCTGGTAGACGTAGAAGTTCGCCTGCTTGACCGGCTGCTCGCCCTTGTGGATGTAGCCGCGGGCCATGCCCCAGTACTCATTGGCGAACTGCCAGAAGTTGGCCATCGCGATGCGGTGGCGCGGCTGCATCATCACGCGCACGTGCTCGGCGTTGCGCAGAGCGTTCCCCAGCGACTGCCGCCACGGGACGCACTTGCGCTGGCCGGCGAAGTGACCGTTGTACTCAGTGATGGCCCACATCAGGTCGGTGCGGCCGGTCTCCTCCTCGACGAGTGAGTTGATGTCCTCGTAGAGCCGCTCGATCTGCGGGGGACACGCGACGCAGGCCTCCATCAGCAGGCGGTTCATGTCCTCTTCGGTGTCACCGCCGAAGCCCGGTATGTAGGTGTGAACGATGCCGAAGTCCATCTGCCGGCCCGCGAGGCGAAGCACTGACCGGTTCCAGTCCTCCCTGCCGTGGCAGAGCACCGCGCCGAGCTTGATGGCCGGGTCCACGGCCTTCATCGCGGCCTGATACTCCAGGAACAGGTCGGCGTACTGCTCGGCCGAGTAGACGCGCTTCTCGGTGCGGCCCTCGGTGGGCTTGTGTTCGCCGTGGTACGACTCGTTTCCGTATTCGAACCAGATGACGCCGTAGGGCTCGGCATGACCGTCGCTCGCGCGGACGGCGGCCCAGTCGGTGCCGCCGTTAGGGTTCGTGCCATCGTTGGGGGAGTTGAGGTACTCAACCAGGTCGGCGCCATCGGCAGCCGTGCCCCAGTAGACGGCGACGCCGAGGATGGGGATCGAGGCGGTCTCTTCGCACCAGGTCATAAACTCGGGGAGGCCGAATTGCTGCTCCGGGCGCTGCTCCAGCGGGCCGACGGTCTTCTTCCAGTTGTAGTTGTGCAGGCCGCAGCCGCCGGGCCAGCGGCTGACGCTGATGCCGGCCTGCTTGGCGAGTTCCAGGTAGGCGGGCTCGGGCCGCCGCTGGTCGGGGTCCCAGATGCCCGAGCCACGGTTGCCGTATTCGTCCTTCCTGCTCTGATAGGCCAGCACGTTGTTGCCGAGAATCAGCCGATTGACCGAGCCGATCTCCTCCGCGGTCATGACCTCGACCGTCACCGTGTCTGCGGCGGCTGCCCGAAACGGCAGCCAGGCCAGTGTGAGGACGATCAGTGCCGGTGTGATCGAGGTACTGCGCATTTGAACCCCTCCCCGCCGCGTCGGTTGCCGTGCGGACGCCGCTTCAGTTGTCGGCCTTCATCTCTTCGGCGGCCTCGATGACCAGCTTCGCCATCAACTCCACCTGCGCGTCCTCCAACGGATACAGCGGCAGGTGGGTGAAGGTGTGATTGAAGGCATTCTCGGCGACCGGGCAACTCCGCGCCGCCGCGTCGGGGTCGTACCCGAGGTCCCGAAGCAGCGAGAACTTGGAAAGCGGCGCATAGTGCGGGATGTTCGTGACGCCCTTGTCGGTCAGCCGCTGCTTGAACTCCTGGATGTCTCCGCCAAGCTCGTCCGGCTCCACCTGGAGCAGGTAGAGATGGTAGGTGCTCTTGATCTCGTCGGTATCCAGCGGGGCAGGGACGAGGCCCTCGACCGGCTCGAACTGCTCGTGCAGGTATTCGGCGCGCTCGCGGCGGATGTGGATGATCTCCGCCAGCCGCTCCATCTGTCCCAGCAGGCAGACCGCCTGGATCTCGGTGGCAGAGTGATTGCCTGCCGCCTGCGGCCCGGCCTTGCTGGGCAGCGCGGTCACGTCGTAGAGCCAGTTGGGGATCTGCTGAGCCATGTTGATAGAGGCGAAGCGCGCGGGGTTGAAGTGCTCGCCCCAGTCGGTGTTGGTGACGAGCACGCCGCCCTCGCCCAGTGAGGTGATGTTCTTGACCTCGTGGAAGCTGAAGGAGCCGAAGTGCCCGATGGTGCCG
>CBFDBV010000354.1:0-5226 GCA_965603135.1 uncultured bacterium | reverse complement strand
TGCAACTGCTCGATGAGGGCCTGCTGGCAGAGGATGATCTCAATAAGTTGCGGCTTCGAAAGCTGCTGTAGCTCCTCACGGGTCATAGCTGCGGCTCCTGGTGCGATGAAACCTGCAAGCGTAGCATTTCATATTCAAGACAGCCATGGGCGCGAAAAGCTCCGAGCTATTGTTGACGTTGACAATGTTGCGCGGCGGGGTGTACAATACGAAGCAGTTGTAAGCCACGAGGTGGGTAGTTACCACTCTCTACCATGGGGGTATTACCGATGAGAACGCCGAGATATGCAGCCCTTCTTCTCGTACTCATTTTCCAGATAGTCGCGCTGGCTGCGGCTCCGCTGGCCGCCCAGGACACTGATGACGACGGCATCTCCGACGAGGTCGAAACACTCCTGCTCACGGACCTGAACTTCGCAGAGGAGTTCGAGGCCGTCGCGGAGCACCCCGCCGGCGAGGTCGGCCCCGATGGCGGCCCCTTGGTCGAGCCCCGCTACGACATCGAGACGGTTTGGCTGGCAAATGTGGCCGAAGGCCGATGGCTCTGGGCGATCGAGTTCGCCGAGGACTACAAGTTCGACAACACGGTGCTGATATTCTACCTGGACACCGACAACAACCCCGACACCGGCCGCGAAGGCATGGGGTGTGAGATCGCCTACCGGCAGATAACCGGTCGGCCGGGCGTCATTGGCTATGCGCCCGATGGTCAGCGTCAAGATGCCGCGCCGGCGCGCATTGCGATCGAAAATGGCGTGCTCTACATCTGCGCGGATGTGGATCTTCACGAGGAGAATGACCGCTCTCATTTCCGCATGCAGATCAACTCGGAGAAGCTGGAGCCCAGAGAGGGCGTAGACAGTCTGCGCATGGCGGAGTTCACCGGCCCGGGGCAGACTGAGAGGGAGAAGCCGATCCGCGAGAAGAAGCAGTTCGAGGTCCGGCCCGCCGCCGAAGCGGGACCCGACACCGACGGCGACGGCATCTCCGATGCGGTGGAGAGGCGCCTGGGCAGTGACCCCAGCTTCCCCGAGGAGTTCGAGGCCGTCGCCGAGAGCCCGCTGGGAGAGGTAGTGCCCGGTAGACCCGGCCGCTTCGACATGGGCACCCTGTGGCTTGCCAACGTGGCTAAGGGCCGATGGCTGTTCGCGGTGGAGTTCGCCGAGCCCTTCACCTTCGAGAACTGCTACATGCTCATCTACATAGACTCCGACAATGACCCCAAGACCGGGCGCGTGGGCCATGGCTGCGACTTCTATTGGATAGCCTCCGAGCACGGGGGCTCCGGTGTGCGCTACACGCCCGATGGCGACAGGGCTGGCGCCTCCGATCCGCGGGTCGTCATCGAGAACGGGGTGCTGTATTTCTGTGGCGAGATGGACCTCAACCAGGAGAACGGGCGGTCGAAGTTCCGCATGCAGATCGCCCTGGAGACGCGTGAGCCGTGCAAGAAGCAGGACTATATCGCCTATACGCCAATGGAGGGCCCGGGGGATTCTGAACGTGTGCTCGCGGGCGGCATGAGCACGGTGGAAGGCACCGTCGTGGACGCGGATGACAACCCGGTCGCGGGCGCTCGCGTGAGGGCGATTCTGATGTCGGGCAAGGCGGCAACCGAGTTATTCTCTCCGGCCCTCGACCTTCAGACCGACGAGAACGGGCACTTTGAGGGTGAGCTGGCGCCAGGCCGCTACTGGCCGACCGTCACCAAGGGATCGCTAACCTCGGCTCAGGCCGGCTATGGCGTCAGAACCTGGAGCCTGGCCGCCGGCATCCCCAAGGACGAGGTCAAGATCGTCCTCAATCAGGGCGGCACCGTGCAGGGAACCACCGTGCGAGGCGCAGACGAGAGCCCGGTGCCCGGAGCCAAGATCGTGCTCGACGGAGGGCAGAGTGCAACTGCCGACGCGCAGGGACGTTTCCGGATCGAGGGCGCAGCCGCAGGCGAGGGGAACCTGAGGGCAATCGCTGAGGGCCTCGCCTGCGACGGCCAGCAGTACTTTGTCCAGGCCGGCGAGGAGGCGCAGGTCACCGTAAAGCTGGAGCCTGCGTACACCGTTCGGGGCACGATAACCGACGAGCAGGGCAAGCCGGTCGCTGAGGCGCGAGTATCCATCACAGGCCGGCAAGATCGGGGCATACTCCGTTACGCGCAGAGCACCCACAGCGATGAAGCCGGCGTCTTCGTATGGCCGGGCCTGACCTCCAGCCGGCAACGCGAGGCGTTTTACGTGGCGCACCGTGACTTCGCAGGACAGTCGGTGCCCCTCCCCGCGCCGCCCGCTGAGGGCGCTACGGCAACCATCGAGATCGTGCTCGACATGGGCTACGCCATCCAGGGCCTGGTGCTCACGCCCGACGGCGAGCCGGCTGCCGGGGCGATGGCGAGACGCGGCGGCCACGGAGGCTTCGACGCCGCCGGGGCGGTGAAGACCGACGACCAGGGACGCTTCCGCATCGAAAAGCTCTCTTCTGAGGACGAGACCGTCGTGCTGGTGGAGTTCGAGGGCTATGCGCCGGCCGCGCAACGCATCAAGCCCGGACGCGGCGAGGAGCTGCCGACCGTCACCTTCCAGCTTGAGGAGGGGCATACCGCGACGGGCCGTGTCGTTGACGCGGAGGGCAACCCGATCGCCGCGGCGGCCCTGCAAGCGCACATATCGGCTGGCGAGTGGGGGCGGATCGAGGTCGGGCACTTCAGGCGAAGCGGCGATGATGGCACCTTCGCCTATCCTGACCTCCCGGCGGAGGGCGTGACCATGGAGGTCCACGCGCCGGGCTTCGGCCGCGTGAGTGCGGTCCCCCTGAAGATGGACGAGGACAATGTCATCGTCATGCAGAGGCTGGGGGTTATCAAGGGCAAGGTAATTGACGCCGAGACCGGCCGGCCGGTCACCAAGTTCAACGTGAAGCTCGGCCAGTCCAAGAGCGGTGGCCAGGGTGCCTCATACTCATACAGAATGACCACCACCGGTCAGGACTTCGAGGCCGAGGACGGGACCTTCACCCTGTCCGATATCGTGCGCCCGGCAGCCTATGCGGTCATTGTCACCGCCGAGGGCTACGCCCCCACGCGCGCAGACCCCGTGACGGGTGACGCGGAGGATGCCGAGCAGTGGCCGGTGATCATTAAACTCGGGCACGGCATAACGCTCGCAGGCACGGTCAGAGCCGCTGAGACCGGCGAGCCGGTGCCGGACGCGGAGGTCACGCTGCTCATCCCCAAGGGAGAGTACCGGTACTTTGAGATGAGCATGCTCGAGGAGGGCGCGGGTAGAGAGTTCACCATCGGGAGGACGAAAACGGATGCCGACGGCAGATTCTCCTTCGAGGGCGTGGGCGAGCAAGAGAAGTTCATGCTCGCGGTCCGGCACAACGAGTACGCGCCCGCCGTCATCAGAGAGATTGACCCCGCCGCGCCTTTGGAGGTGAAACTCGCGCACGGTGGGCGGCTGGTTGGCACCGTCGCGGGCTTTGTCGAGGCGGAGGCCACCGGCCTGGAGATCACGCTCTACAGCTCCAGGAGCCGGATTGACTTTGGCAGGCATCCGGTGAACGCAGACGGCAGCTTCGAGATGAAGAAGCTGCCTCCCGGGGAATATAGGTTGGCCCTGTGGGAGCCTGGCGGTGAGCGAGGCGCCAGGTACAACAAGCGTATAGTGCGGCTGGAGATCAAAGCGGGCGAGACCACGGAGCTGAACTTCGCCGAACTGCCGGGTGTGAATATTACCGGCCGGGTCACACTGGCTGGCGCGCCAGTCAGCGACTGTAGGGTATACATTGATGACCTACTGGCCAGGGACCGGATAGCCGGCGGTCAAACCGACGAGGAGGGTCGTTACAAGTTTGTGCGCATCCCGGGGGGGCTCTACACGATCAGGGCCACCTCCTGGGACTACAACGATCCGATGCGTCGCCTCTACCACGCGTACGCGCGCGTACAGGTCGAGCAAGCGGATGTCGAACATGATATCAAGCTCGAGACCGGCAAGATCGCGGGCAGCATTGTGGACGGCCAGTCCAGCAAGCCGCTGCGAAACGTAGGGGTAAGCGCCCTGCCGCTGCGCGAGGAGCCGGGTGACAAGAGCTCGCTCGAGCGGTATATGAGCGAGCAGGGTGAGCTCCGGTTCACCATGTCATCGGCTCCGTGGAGCTACGCCGCAACGGGGCTGCGCGCGACCAGCCGGCTTGGAATGCCCACCACGACTAGCGGTGGCGGATCGGGGCGAAGCGCACAGGAGGGACGTTTCGACATCGTCGGCCTCGCCCCTGGAAGCTATCTCCTCACCTTCGGAGCTGAGGCCGTGAGCCCGAGGAACTTCGCTGGGCCGGTAACGGTAACCGAGGGCGCCGAGCCGCCCGTAGTCGAGCTTAAGACAGACAGTACCGCCTCTTTGAGGCTCAGGATAGTCAATGGCGAGACCGGAGAGGCGATCAGTGGCGCGAAGCTGGTCCTGTGCACCGCCGACGGCTACCAGCTCACCGACCGCGTCCGGCGCGCTGCGACTGCGGGCGAGGCCATGACAGAAGGCCCGCGCGGTGTCGGGGAGGAGATCCGCAGCGATGACCAGGGCCTGGTGGGGCTGGACGCAATCCAGGCCACGGAGTACGGCGTCTGGGTGATGGCCCCCGGGTACGGCGCGCGTTGGGTGGCGCCCTTGACCGCCTCCGCCGAGGCAGCGGAGGGCGAACCGGTGCGCATCGAGATGCAGCCGACTGGCGTACTGGTCATCAAGCCTGAGCCGGGACTGCTGGCGGGCATTGACAATCCCTACGTTGTCTACCGCATCAGCGATGCCGACGGACAGGTCGTCTTCCCCGGCGGCGAGGGCCAGGGGCGGGGCGTTTGGGACACGGGCGCCGCTGCGCTGGGAGGCGAGAGACCCGAGGGTTCTCGCGTTGAGGTCCTGCCGGTCGGCAGCTACACGATAAAGTGGGAGCTGCACCGCGGCCCCACCGTCGAGGAGCCCTCGCCTCGCGGCCTGGAGCCGCTGGCCTCCGGGGAGGCGCAGCTTCAGATAACCAAGGGCGAGGAGACGCTACTGGTGCTGAGCAAGTGAAGGCGCCAGGGGCGGGCGCTTGCCGCGCGGCGTATCCTCGAAATCGTCTATGATCGGCCCGGGCGTCGGAATCGGGGGCACCTCGATGGGCGGGCGCACGATGCGGCCTTCACCACGGCGCGGCTGGGGTACGCTCTGTGCGACTTCGACACGGAAGCTATCGAGG